>DATCFJ010000817.1:0-3626 GCA_036509605.1 Polyangiaceae bacterium
CGAGCGCGGGCACCACCACCCGATCACCCAAGTCACGAACGAGATCTTGGACATCTTCCGTTCGCTCGGCTTTGAAATCGCTTGGGGGCCGCAGATCGAACTGGAAGAGCACAACTTCACCAAGCTGGCATTCCCGCCCGACCACCCAGCGACGGACATGCAAGACAGCTTCTGGGTGAAGGTGCACGGCGCACCGCCCGACGCGCGCGTCTTGCTTCGCACCCACACCAGCAACGTGCAGGTGCGTGAGATGAGCACGCACACGCCGCCCATGGCGATTGTGAGCGGTGGCAGCGTCTTCCGTCGCGACGACGACGTGACGCACTCGCCGATGTTCCACCAGATCGAAGGCTTCTTGGTCGACGAGAAGGTGAGCTTCGCGGAGCTGAAGGGCGTGCTCACCGAGTTCGCTCGCAGGCTGTACGGCCCGAGCACCCCGGTGCGCTTCCGTCCAAGTTACTTCCCGTTCGTCGAACCCGGCGCCGAAGCGGACGTCGGTTGCGTGTTCTGCAACGTCGAAGACGGCTCTCGCGCGACGTGCCGCGTGTGCAAGGCCACGGGTTGGCTCGAGATCTTGGGCTGCGGAATGATTCACCCCGACGTGCTCACGCACTGCGGAATCGATCCGGAGCGCTACACCGGCTTCGCCTTCGGAATGGGCGTCGAGCGCGTGTTGATGCTTCGCTACAACATCCCCGACATCCGGCTCTTGTTCGAGAACGATCCGCGCTTCATCGCGCAGTTCTGAGCGACTCGCTTCGAGATACCCGAAGGGGTGAATCGCGGTGAAGGTTTTTCGGGAGCTGGCGCCCGCGCAAACTTGCGTGGCGTCGGCCGCGTCCGGGTACTTCTTTGTTTGTCTCCCAAACAGATTCCTCCTGGTTAGAAACAAGCCGTAACAACCGCGCAGGCTGAGACGTCTCGCCGTCTCGTTCCCGGACGCAGGCCACGAAAATGATCGGCGAGCGCTCGCCGCGACATTCTGATCGTGGATGCGTTGCAAGCTGCCAACTGGTGTGCCGAATGGCTCACACCGCAAATCTTGCGGGGAGCAGTGCGCAGGCAGTCACGCCTACATCGTTTCCGACGCGCCAGCCTTGACGGAGAGGCTCCGGAGCCTGACATCAATGAGAACGATTTTCGTCGGCGGATCTAACGGACAGGAATGATTGAGCCGTAGACTTTGTCTAAGAAGCGCGGCCCCTAGCCCTCGCCCTTTGCCTCAGTCAAGGCGCTTTCTGCCGATTTTTGAAAATAGGCCCACAAGCCAGCGAATTCGATGAATCTGTTTCGGCAAGTTGAACGTACTGTAAATTGAAGAGTTTTTTTGATTCCGGTGTGCCCATGACCTCCCGAGCTCCCCAAGCCAAAACGCCAGCCCCGCCCTCGGGCGCGAAAAAACTGAGCGGCCCCGCGCATCTCAGTAGGGAAGCAGCCAAGGCGGTCGTCAAAACCCCGGCACGCAACTTGCTGAAAAGTCCGTCCATGACCCGCACCAGCCCCGCCCAAGGAACCCATTCGGGCCCGCCCGAATCGTCGGCGCGGCCCAAACCGGGCAGCACACCTTTGAGCACAAGCTCCAGTCCGTCCCCCACCCCCCGCAAGGCAGCCATGTCCAACAAGACCGCTCCAGCGAAAGACACGACCCAAGAATACCGCGAAGACGCGGTAGAGGACACGGCAGTTCGTCGGTCGCCTCAGGGGGCTGCTTCGGAATCGTCCTCGTCCGAGGACGGTCCGGAAGAGACGCCGGACCTGGCCGCGGACGGCGGGGGCTTTGCCTCCGAGGCGCCGGCCGCCGGCGTCATCGACGGCTCGAGTGATTCGATGCTGTCGCGCTACTTCCGCGAGATGGCGACGCATCAGGTGATGGGGCCGGACGAAGAGCTGCAGGCTGCGCAAGCGGTGGAGAGCGCCGAGGTCGATCACTGGGCAGCGCTCCTGGCCTACATCCCGGCAGCCGAGCACGTGCTCGAACAGCTCGAGCGCGACGTCGCTTCGATGAATCCAGAAGAGCGCCCCGAGCTCGGCCAGGTCGCGGAGCTCCGCAGGCTGACCAAGGTGTACCGAAAGCAGCGTTCGAAGCTGCACGCCGATCAACTTCGGCAGTGGACAGAGCTGACCGAGACGCTGGCACGCGACATTCGCCTACCGGACTCCGACCGCATCTGGATGTCGAACGCAAACCGCGCCGCTCGTGACGTCGTGAACGACGCACCGGAAGAAGATCCGGAGCGCGTGGTGGTACCCGACACTCAGGCGTACCGCCGCTACCTCGAGCGCGTGAAGACCAGCGACACCGCGCAGCGCCACGCGAAGAACCGCTTCGTGAAGGCGAATCTGCGACTCGTGGTGAGCATCGCGCGGCGCTACAACCGCGGTCGCCTGCCGCTGATCGACCTGATTCAGGAAGGCAACATCGGCCTGATGAAGGCGGTCGAGCGCTTCGACCACGCACGCGGCTACCGCTTCTCCACCTACGCCTCGTGGTGGATTCGGCATGCCATCAGCCGCGCCCTGGCTGACAAAGGCCGCGCCGTGCGCATCCCGGTGCACATGCTCGACACGTACAACCGCGTCGCGCGTGCCACCCAGACCATCATCGCCCGCACCGGCAAAGAGCCGTCGATCGAAGAGCTCGAGAAGGAAACCGGCGTTCCCCGCGACAAGCTCGACAAGGTTCGAGATCTGTACGCAGACACTCCGTTCTCCCTCGACCGTCCGGTGGGCGACGAGGACGGGCGTCGCTTCATCGATTTCCTGGTCGAAGAGAATTCACTTTCGCCATACGAGAGCCTCGCCAACCAAAAGTGGGCCGAGGAAGTGAAGCGCTTGCTCGACACCCTCACGCCGATCGAGTCGCGCATCATCCGTTGGCGCTTCGGCCTCGACAACGAGGACGAGCTCACGCTCAAAGAGATCGGCGACAAGTACAACCTCTCCCGCGAACGCATCCGGCAACTGCAAGAGCAGGCCATCGGCAAGATCCGCCGGCAGATGCGAGACTTCTGAGGGAGACACCCATAGCGGCCAGGACCGCGGGCCGGGCAGGCTCGCGGGGTTGCCCGAAATGACGCGAGGCGGTCGGTGCCGCCCCCACCCTGGACCCCCGACTCCTGACGGAGCTTCGGGGGTTCGTTTTGTGGGGCGCAGAAACGCCACGCGAAACGCGTCGAAATGAAGGCGATCGGCGCACTGCGTAACACGTAAAAACTTAACAACTACGAATTGTTAAGTCAATTTCTGCGAGTGCGAACCGCGCTACTCATTTACATTTTTTGGAGGTGAGCGCATAAGCGCGCACGCGCAGGCGGAGAACTTTCCGTAGGCGCCGCGGACCCGTTCGCTCTTTGCGGCATCACGGGCAAAACCCAAGTGGCTCTGTCACGAAGCCCGCGGGTGGATGGATCCGTCCGAACCGGTTTCGGCTCGCCAATGCTCCCTCCTCCCCCTCGAATTCGCACGGCGCTCGGCGAAGCGCGCGCGACCAGCCTCGGTTTTTGGTGATGAATCTGTTCGTATTCCCGCGCTGGGCCAATAAAACTCGGCAGATCGCTGGAGTAGTGCTTGGAGTCGCGCCGATCTACTTGATCGGGCTGATCTGGTACGGCGCCTCTCCGAAGACT
>DATCFJ010000818.1:0-3154 GCA_036509605.1 Polyangiaceae bacterium
GAAGCAATAGACACCGGCGTTTTCGAGGCGTTTTCGAGTTGCCCGCGGCTCGCGCAGGTAACGCCAATCAGCGCCGCAACGAAGGCCAGCCCGAGCCAGATCCCCCGCTCTAGCTGAGCGCGCCGCGATTCGCTCGGTTCAGACATCCTCGTCCGTCAGATCAATGTCCAGGGGTTCGACTTCCCGCGCCGCATAGCCCGACCGCGCGCGCTCGAGCAAGGTCGTCAGATAGCTTGCAACGGGCGGGCAGCTGACGCCACCCGCGCGCAGCGCCGCGTCCGCGTTGCTCGCGTCGAAGCGCTGCGCCACCGCGAATAGGTCGCGCAACCCGCGCGCACCCTGAGACAGCAAGCGCAACCCCTGGTTTTGCACCAAGCCCCGCGTAAAAGCGCCGGCATTAAAACTCTCTGCCAAGCGTTTGCCAGATGCCAAGGCGGCCATCTGCAAGAATTCCTTGAGCGTCGGCGGCTCTGGATCGACCAAATGGTAGCGTTTCCCGTACGCGGCGGGACGCATGCCGAGGAAGTGCGCCGCGCGCACCACGAAGTCGATCGGGACGATCTGCACAGACGCGTCCGGACGGTGCGGCACGGGCACCACCAACTCAGTCGGACCGCGATCGATGAACACCAGCCACGGATACGGGAAACCGGGAGATTCGAGCTCCCCGGTCCGCGAATCCCCGACGATTTGCGAGGGGCGCAGCACGATTACCGGCAGCGCCGGTCGGCGGGCGAACATCACCTCCACCGTCGCCAGCGACTCTTCCAGGCGGCCATGAAATGATTGGCCGGCGCTTAGCTCGTCTTCGCGAATCAGGCCGGTGCGCGTGCCGCAAACCGCAACGCTCGACAGCAGCACGATGCCGCGCAGCACGGAGGCCGCCTTGCCGAACGCAAGCACCTCGCGGGCACAGGCGATGTTGTGCGCCGCGAGATCCGCCGTCTTGCGACGGCCTTCGAGCACCGACGCAAAGTGATAAACTCGTTGCACCGCGCTGGCGAGCCGTAGGTACCCTACGCCGCTCAGCCCGAAGTCCAGCGCGGCCGGGTCGCCCTCGAGCTCGGTCACACGCGCGCGACTCGAGGCAGCGAGCGGCGCCAAGAGCTCGGCACTGCGCCCGGCGTCACTCGCGCGGCGGAGCAAGATGAGCTCGAGCGCGGGCTCGTGCTCGAGCAGATACTCCACCAGCTTTCGGGCATGGAAGCCGGGGAATCCGGTAACGAGCAGGGTTTCGCCAGCGAGTGTCATGTTAGAGCCCGAGTGCGCTGTGCAGTGCTAGGTCGATAGCAGGCTTGGAGATCTCGAGCCGAAGGTACCCAAGGCTGGCCCGCTTGCCGAGGGCTAGGAGCAGCGGAGCCGGAACCGCCGAGGCCCCCCCACCCTCTCCCCAAAGCCCGAGGAAGCGTGAGTCCGCGTACGCAAACAGCGCGGCTTGATCGCCGATGCGCTGCACGCCGTCCGCAATGCCAGCCTTGGCGGCGAGAGTCTCGCCCTGACCACGCGCGCTTTCCAGCACTTGCTTCAACAACGAATCGGCGTTCTTCCCGGCTGCCGCAAAGCCCTGCTTTTCGTCGACTGACCAAGCGAAGGACAACGGAGGCACGCTTGTCTTGTGCCCGGCCATGGCAGTAAATGTCAGTTGCCTGCGTGTGACATTGGGCAACGCCGCTGCGCTCGCGACGGCGCCGTCGCTCACGCGCGGTTGTCCCAAGAACTCACTCAGCGGGGCGCGGATACCGGGCAGCGCGAGCAAGCCGAACAACTCTTGGCCGGCGTGCTTCAGGCGAACCGGATCCCCGGTGTCCGTGATCAAGAACGCGCCCGGTTCGCCGCCAGCCGCGAAACCATAACTGCTCACGGTGCCGCGACCGAGCTCCCAGTCTGCGAGGGCGACGCGCAACTGCTGGGCGCCCGCTTCAGAAATCCGCGGGCCGAGCAGACGCACCCAATCCTCCCCCGCAGTTTTGCCCGCCGCTTCGCGATCTGCGGGCGTGCGCGACAGGCCCAGCGCAAACTGTGTTGCGGCGGGCAGAGTCAACAGCGGTTGCGCCGTGCCCGCGGCCAGCGCGGCGAGCTTGCGTTGAGCTTCCGAGCCCGCGTCTGGCTGGAGGAGCAGCGTTGCCTCGAGGCGATTGGGGCCTGGCTCGAGATCGAGCTCGAGCGTCGTGGCCTCGTCGAGCAATGAGAGCACTGATTCGACGACTGCGTCGGCGCCCAAAATGACTTGGGCGGGATCGCCGAAATCCGGAGCACGCCCACCGTGCGCCGAACGCGCGCTCTGATCCAAATGGCTTAGGTTCGTGCGGTAGCCGGCCCAGAGCCCACGCAGCGCGGGCATCACCTGAGCCGACAATGCTTGCTTGGAAAAGCGAAGCGCGATGGCAGCCTGCGCGGGAGGCCGCTTGGGCAACATGCGCGCCACGTACGGCCCGGCAGAGAGCAGCGCCTCCGCGCTGTCGGCCGCAAGCAAGTAGTTGTCGAACACTCCGAGCGCCCGCGCCGGCTTCGAGGGCGCGCTGCTTGGTTGAAGCAAGGTCAAGCCGGGGGCGTTGCCGGCAACGGCGCGGAACGGCGCGTGATCCCCCGTACACAGCTTGGCGACCAGCTCCGGACCCGAAACGGCGTGGACGGCCAGCACCCAACCCGGCTCGCCCGCGACGCCTTGCAGTAACGCGCCCACCACCGGCAGCTCGGGATCGAATGAATCCGCGCTGAGCGGCGGTAGGCCGAGCACGCTCGAGACGAGCAGCGGAAAGCCCGCCGGTAGCAACGCGGCGAGCGGACCACCTAGCTCGCGCAATGCCTTGAAGGAGACTCCCGGATGGCTGAGCGTCAGCTCTCCCAAAACGCCGCGTGGCTCTGGGATGTCTGGCGGTGCCGCCGGCGCGCTGGCGTTCGCCTGCTCTGCCAACTGCTTCTTGTTCGTACAGCCGAACAAAACGCCAAGCGCGAACGCAGCCGCGCCGCTTAGAGCGATCGCTCGGCTGAGCTTCAGCGAAGCACGCATCCGCTCAGAACGGGATGTCGTCGTCGCCACCGCCGCCGTAGTCAGCGTCTTCGTAGCCGCCGCCACCGGACGGGGCACCACCGCCACCGCCACCGCCACCGCTGGCGCCGCCGCCACCACGACTCCCACCACCGCCGGAAGGCC
>DATCFJ010000819.1:0-3847 GCA_036509605.1 Polyangiaceae bacterium
CCGCTGGCGCAGCTGGTATGCCCGAAGCGGGCGCTGGCGGCGCTTGATAGCCGTCGTCCTTTGGTGAGCGCGTAAGCGTTTCCGAAGGGCAACCACTGGCAGAGAAGCATCGGCGCGGCAGGTACCGGTACCTGTCGCGCCGATGTGTTTTGTGCGCTGAGATCCAGCACGCTATGCTGAGCGCACGATGAGCCGGAGAGCCTTCTCGGTGGCAGCGCTCGCGCTGGCGAGCGTCGGGTCAATTGCGTGTGCGGCGCGCTTCGATCCCGCAAATTTCGAGGGCTCGCGCGAGGCGCGGCGAGCCGAGGCGGAAGCCGTGCTCGAGCTCGCGGCGCACACCAGTGAGCTCGAGACGCTCGGCACCGTGCACGACAGCTGCAAGTTGCGTCCTGGCTTTCGTCGGCTGGATGGCGAAACGCTGAGCGATCTCGATTGTACCAGCGAGCGCTTGGACTGGGCGCTGCGCGAGTCCGCTGCCAACGCGGGCGGTGAAGCGCTGGTCGGTGTGCGTTGTGGTTCGCGCCGTTTGGACGCGAGCGCGCCCGAGACGTACCTCGTGACCTGCGGCGCGGCCGTGGCTCGTTTCAAGAGCGGCGTGCTGGCCAAACCTGCGCCGCTAGCTGCGCCGCGCTCGCTGCCGCAAGGCAGGCCCGCACCCAGCGCGAGCGATGTCCTGCGCATCGATCAACCGGAGGCTTCGCTCGCGTTTCGCATCGCGCTTCGCTTCCAGCCAAAGGTCGCGAAGTTCGAACGCCGTCCACGCACCGGCGCAGAGGTCAAAGAGCTTGCGCTGTTGCCGATCGCCGACCTGCCACTCGGCGATCTCGCCGCGAGTTGCGAGGACGCCTGCGACGAGCGCGCGCTCCGTTACGGGGTGCTGGTCGCGGCAGGACGCATGGGCGTGCGGGACGTGGTCGGCGTGCGTTGTTTCAGCAACGGTTCGGGCAATTCGTGCGTCGGCACGCTGGCCGCTCCAGAGCGCGACGAATAGCTCAGTCTGTCTGCCAGTCGAAGCGTATGGGCACCGCGATGGCTTCGAGCAAGCTTAGCCGCACTGGGCACTGGTGTGCTTCCTGTTCCAGCGCGGTCCGGCCGTCTGCGACGCTGGCCGTAGCTGACCTCGGGAATGCGACCTCCACCGCAAGCTCCGTGATGCGCCGGGGCTTGGCGGCCGTCATCGTCTTCTTCACGCGCAAGCGGGTGCCTTCGAGGGCATAGCCGTGCTTGCGCGCTACGATGCCCATCACCGTGGCCATGCACGTGCCGAGTGCCGTCGCGACGAGATCGGTCGGCGAGAAGGTCTCGCCGCGGCCGTGATTGTCGACCGGCGCGTCCGTGTCGAGCACGCCGGAGGACGGACCGTGCTCGGCCCGACAATGCAGATCACCCTGATATTCGACGAAGATATCGACCACGCGCGCTAGCTCCTCGCTCCCGCTTCGACAATTGCAGGATTGTGTCCCGGATTCTGGCAAACTCCCGGGCCCGAGGCCACCACTCATGGACATCATGCTTTTGCGGCACGGCGAGAGTGAAGGCAATGCGCAAGGGCGCATGCAGGGCCGTCGCGATTTCCCGCTTAGCGCTCTCGGGCGCGAGCAAGCGGCGCGGGCAGGGGCGTTCGTGGCACAGCACGCGCCGTTCGCTGCGGTATACGCCTCGCCCCTCAAGCGTGCGTTCGAGACCGCGAGCATCGTTGCCGCGCACGGCGTGCGTCCCGAGCCCGTGGTTGACGAAGACTTGCCGGAGATCGGCGCTGGCGCGTTGGAAGGCATGAACGAGGCCGAGATCCGCGCGGCGCACCCGGTATTCATGGAGCGCAGTCTGACCGAGACCGGAGATTTTTCAGACTACGGAGGGGAAAGCTACGCGGACGTGCAAGCGCGTCTGAGGCGCGTGATGGTGCGTCTCGAGGCGCGCCACCGCGCTCGGGCCGATCGCGTTTTGCTCGTCGGTCACGGCGGCTTTCACTATCAGCTGGCGAAAGCGCTGCTTTGCGAGCCCGTACCGCGCGTCTGCATCCTCAAGATGGGCAATTGCACAGCCAGCATGTTGCGCTTGCGTGAGCGTCGCGGCCTGTACCTAGCCGAGCTCGTGTTTCACATGCCGGTCGAGCTGATGGGTGGCCCCGCGCTGCCGGCTTCGGGAGAGGGCGCAGCGCGCTTGTTTCGATGAACGCGCCGAGTCCGGGCCTCGAGCTTCGCTTCGCGGCGGGTACGCTGGAGCTGCGCGGCACGTTGCCTGACGGGCTTAGCCTTTCGCCGCACGCCGCGTGGGACGGTCGCAGCCGCTGCTTTCGCGCGCCAGCACTTGCCTACGCGGACATCGTGCGTCTGCTGCACCGCGGGAGTGTGGCCTACGAAGACAAGGCACGCGCCTACGTCGAGCTCGAACGTGGGCTCAGCGTTCAGCGCGAGCCACGCCCGTTCCAGACTGAGGCGCTGCAAGCGTGGCGCGAAGCCAAGGGGCGCGGGGTCGTGGTGTTGCCCACCGGCGCTGGAAAGAGCCACGTGGCGGTGCTGGCGATAGACGACAAGCGGCGTAGCTCGCTGGTCGTCGCGCCCACGCTCGACCTTGTCCGGCAATGGTATGATTTGCTGCGCACGAGCTTCGCCTGCGACGTCGGCATCGTGGGCGGTGGCACGTACGACGTGCAGCCGCTCACTGTGACCACGTATGACTCGGCGTGCTTGCATATGGATCATTTCGGTGCGCGCTTCGGGCTCGTGATCTTCGATGAGTGTCATCATTTGCCAGGGCCGAGCTACGCGCTCGCGGCTGAGCTTTGCCTAGCGCCGTTTCGGCTCGGGCTGAGCGCGACTCCAGAACGCAGTGACGGGCAAGACTCGAAGCTTGTGCGGCTGGTGGGCCCGACGGTGTATCGCAAAGACATCGTCGAGCTGGCGGGGCCGTATTTGGCCGAGTACGAGACCGTGCGCGTGGAGGTCGACCTGAGCCCGGACGAGCGCGCGGAATACGAGCTCGAACGCGGCATTTATTTGGATTTCGTGCGCAGCCAAGGGATCCGCATGGGCAGCGCTCGCGGCTGGAACGACTTCATCATGCGCGCCTCGCGCACGGTCGTCGGCCAACGTGCCATGCGCGCCTACCGGCGTCAGCGCGAGTTGTCGCTCGGCGCGCAGGCCAAGCTCGACTACATCGAACGTCTGCTCGAAGCGCACCGCGACGAAAAAGTGCTGATCTTCACCCAAGACAACGCGACCGCGTATGGCATCTCGAAGCGCTTCTTGGTGCCGATCATTACCCACCAAACCAAAATCAAGGAACGCAGCGAGATTTTGGAGCGCTTCGCGGACGGGCGCTATCAGGCGATCGCGACGTCCAAGGTCTTGAACGAAGGTGTGGACGTGCCGGACGCGAGCGTCGCGATCATCATTAGCGGTAGCGGGTCGGTGCGCGAGCACGTGCAGCGGTTGGGCCGCATTCTGCGCCGAAAAGGCGATAAATTCGCGACGCTGTACGAGCTCGTTTCGCGCAAGACGGGCGAAGTGGCGACCAGTGACCGCCGCCGTGAGCACGCGGCCTACGGTGGCGGCGCGTGATCAGTCCGGATTTGGTGCGCGTTCGCAAACGGAGCGGTGCGCTCAGTTTGTCCAAAGAGTCTGCGGAGGCGCGCGTGCGCGCTCGCGCGCTCGGCGAGGAAGTGCTGCTGGTGATCTCCGGCCACGTGGGCCAGACGCGCATCGCCGTCGAAGAGGCGCTCTCGGGGCTGGAGAGCACCCCCCAAGAAAAGAAGCTGCTGTCGGCCTTGAAAAAGCTCGCGCTGGACGACTGCGCGTTCGACGGCAACGCGGCGCTCGATGCACCGAGCTTGCGCCGTGAAGTG
>DATCFJ010000820.1:0-2187 GCA_036509605.1 Polyangiaceae bacterium
TGCGGTTGTGCGGGGACGTGCTTGGTCGGAACCGCCGGCTCGGGGCGACTCGGTTCAGGCACGGGATGAGCGGGGCTCGATCGATTGGGTGGCGCTTCGCGCTCGCCATCGTCCTCTTCATTGTGAGCCGCCTTGGCACTCGAGGAATGGGGCCACGCGCAGCAAACCACCCCGGCAGCGAATGGTACGCGCGCGCTGAGTCCAATCACAAAGTCGCTATACGCGCCGTCCGAAAATCTGCGCACCGATCCCGAGCTGAACAACCCCACTGCCCAGCGCCCCGCACTGCTCCCATACACCACCGAGCCATCGCGGCTTTCGTTAGAGAATACGCCGTCAGTGCGGGCGCTGAGCTCGACCAAGCCGCCAATGGTGCCGCCCACTCCGGCATCCGGATACCCACTCCGGTACAGCAGATCGACGGTGCCGTACAGCCCGGCTTTGAGCGTGACCGCGGTGGAGACATGCGCAACTTCTGGATAGGTGCCGAGCTCCAAGTACGGGCCGTACACACTCGGCGTGGATTTGGCCGTCGGTAGCTCGCCTTGATAGCCAACAGCCACGTCGACCATTCGGGTTTCGGAGCCGTCCAGAACATCCAGCGGGTGAAGGCCAGCGCGCAGCGCGACGAAGTCCCGCGGCATGTGGCTCCGAGCCTGGGACCTCGCCCAACCGAGCGCCCGCGCCCACCGAAGCACGCGCCAGTGGAATGATGAATGGAAAGCAACCGCTCGAGAGCGAAAGCGCCATGAGCGCAAAGAGAACCCGACAAAATGCAAACCGTGACAAGGTGAGCGGTCTAACTGCAGCTGGCGTGCCACGCAATATGCGCTCGTTTTCGCATTGCCCACGGCAGCGCGAGAACGAGCGGACACAGCCTGCCGAAAGCACCACACTGTCGCCGTGTTCGGCTTCCAGCCGCCGCCTCAAGTCAGCGCGGCTTTTGGGAGCGGCTTTGCCAGCTGGCAAACCGAAGGCCGCTACACACCAGTGGAAGGTCGGACTCGAGCGGCGCCCAGAGCTCGGCCTGCAGGCGGTCCGACTCTCGGTTCACCCTGGCGTCGGCAAAACGTGGCGACGGTCGCGCCGTCGAGTTCGGGCGCGCCTAGGGCGTCGGCGCCGCAGACCTCGAACGACTCGATGAGCTCCTTGATGACGCCGGCGAGGCGGGCTGCGTTCATCAAGGCGGATATGCGGCCTTCGGGGAGACCTCCGCCAGGTTAGCGAGCATCGAGCGCCGTAGCTACGCGGGTCCGAGCACCGCTGCGGGTTCGGGTCTTCAAAAGAGCGGCGCCGCGCCCATCGGCCCGGTCCCGGTTCTTGGCCGCGCGGGAGCCCGGGCTGGGCTTTCTCTGCACTCATGCTATTTGAGCGGGACGCAAGGAATGTGGGAGGGACAGGGTGCGTAGCTTCTCGAGTAGACAGGAAACGACTCGACGCATCGGATGATCGTTTCTGGGAGGATGAAACATGGGGTTGAACATGAGCATGGGAACTCTTTGCCGGGTTTCAGCGTTGGTTTTGCTCGGTACGACGGGCGGGTGCGGCAAGACGAGTGACAATGGAAGCGATAGCGGCGTTGGGGGACTCCCTCAGCAGCCGCTTGCGGACGTCGGTCCGCAACAGCAGTCGGGCAAGCTCAGGTTGGGCGTGATCGCCAACACCGCGGCCGGCCGTCTCGCTCACCCAATGACCGACACTGAGGCCTGACGCAGCCTGGTCACTCAGCGAGTCCGGCAAGCTTCCGCAAACGCGCTGCGTACGGGAGACCGCCCTTACCGCCCAGAGCCGCGCGCGCGACAGCACGTGCCTCCGCGGACCGTCCGGCTAGAACCAAGGCTTGCACGCGCAACAGCGTCGCTTCAGCGCCGAGGGACCGCGGGCTCAGTTGAGCGTGACGGTTCAGCAGCGCCAGGGCCGCGGTTGGATCGCCCTGCCTGAGTGCTGTTCGCGCCGAGTCGAGCAGAACGACTTCGCTGTCGAGGAGGTCAGCGCGCGTCGCGGTGCCCGGCTCATTAGGCACAATTGCCGCTGGCGCGAGCGACTGAACGCTGCGACCTGGCGACGGAACGGCTGCGCTCGACCCTGGTTCGGGCGCGGACGGCACACTGGCTGCGGTCGTGCCCCCGAGCCGCCCCGCGGTCGTTGCCGCAAGGGCCGCGCGTGAGCTCGACACCGCGGCGGCAG
>DATCFJ010000821.1:0-2153 GCA_036509605.1 Polyangiaceae bacterium
GGAACACGAGCTCGCCTTGCGTGGGGTCGACGATGCCGTCCGGCTTGCCGCAAGTCCACGACGCATCAGGCACGATGGTGCGGCCCGCGGTCGACGCCGCGCCGCTCGCGCCCGCCACCGCCGGCATGGCGCCGACGCCAGCGCCGCCGGTCATCATCGTGCCCCCGCTCGCCTGGGCGGGCTGTCCGCCCGCTGACGTTGAGCCGCCCGTTGACGTTGAGCCGCCCGTCCCAACGGAGCCAGCCACTGCACCAGCCCCGCCGGTCGAGACGGAGCCGCCCGTCGAAGTAGCAGGCAAACCACCCGCAGCGGAGCCGCCGGCGGCGACATTGGGCCCGCCCGCGCTTCCGGCGCCACCCGCAGAGTCAGCGCAGCCGGCGCACAGCGCAAGCAACGGAGCGGCAATCCGGTGCCAGTTGAGAGCTAAAATCCTGCTGCTACGTCGCTGGGCGGCCATGAAGACGGTCGACACACTACGGCACGTCGCAAAGGCGAAGGAAGGGACAGCCCTGCCCCCCCTTCACGGCTGTGAAATTCCAGCCCTGCTCGCAACCTCGTGCCTGTGTTTCCGTGGCGCGCGTGTGAGCTCCGTGGTCGCGGCGTCAACGCACGGCTCGTGGCGCGTTCACGCGCGTAGCCACGGTTGTTTCGCGAGGGCGACGCGCGCCGGTTTCGGTTGCAATGTTGGTGTGCTCGAACCCGGGAAGAAGCAAATTGCTGATTGCGTAGTGCGCGTAAGTCAAGCAGTGCGGCATCTCTCGGACCGGGCTTGTGGCTCCTTCCCGCAAGCTCAGCGAGCGGCCCAGAGCTCGTGCTCAACGACGTTGCCGTAGTCGACCTGCTCCCCGCCCGGCTCGCGCCGTGCCAGGCGATCGCGCATGCGTGTACGATTACGTGCCCGCTTGGCCCAAGCCGTATTATAATTTCGATTCGCGCGCCGGTGAGCCGTTAGCGGGCCCGGGCGGTGTGCTCGACCGGTACGCACCAAAACTTTGAGCTTGAGCTGCAGCTGAGCCGATTCCTTGGCGTTAAGGAACTAGTCCCCGATGAAGCACGCGATCCCACCCTTGCTCTTGCCGTGCACATTGCTCGTCGCGCTCGTCGCGCTCGTCGCGCTCGCCGCGCTCGGCTTGCCGGCAGCCGGCTGCAGTGCTGCGAGCACGGGCAGGCAGGCATCGAGCGCGGGCAGTGCGGCTGCGGGAACACCCGGTTTGGCTGCTGGTGGGCAGACGGCGGGAGGCGGCACCGGAGGCGTTGCTGTGACCGGCGTCGGCGGCGCGGGAAACGCCGGCGGCGCAACCGGAGGAGCGACGGCTGGCGTCGGCGGCGGAACGGCTGGCACGAGCGCGGGCGGCTCGGCCTCCGTCCACACGGGCGCGTGGCGTATCACGCCGCTGGGCGATTCGATCACCGGGACGACGTGCGGGCCGCAACTGTTGTCGCGCGAGCTGAAGGACAAGGGCTACAGCGGTTTTGGCTTCTTTGGCAGCAATTTGAACAATCAGAGCTGCGACGGCGCAGCGAGCGTACAAACCGAAGGTCATGGCGGGTACCTCGTCACCGACTTGGTCGGCAATGGCCAGCACGCCTCTGAGCTCCCGAGTTGGGCCGCAAGCGACAAGGCCGAAGTACTGCTCATGCACTTTGGCACCAACGACGTATGGAATAACGTGTCGCCCGCTAGCATTCTGAGCGCATTTTCTACGGTTTTGGCCAGCTTTCGCACGGTCAACCCCAAGCTCGTGATCTTCGTTGCTCAGATCATTCCGATGAACCCGAGCGGATGCTCAGCTTGCGAGGGCCGTGTGGAAGCGTTGAACGCGCAGATCCCCGCGTGGACCGACAGCGCGTCCACGACAACGTCGCCAGTCTACGTCGTCGATCAGCACTCGGTGTTCACGGCGTCCACCTATATGCCGATGTCCACCTATACAGCGGACGGCGTGCACCCCAACGCGGCCGGCGCCCAGCTGATGGCGGACCAGTGGTACGCCTCGCTGAGGCTGCACGGCATCCCTTAGGGCCCGCGAATGGTCAAGTCGATCGCCCTCGCAGCCGATGCATCCCGGCTGGCTTCGTTGCTCCTCAGTTACATACCAGCAGTATGCGCCTTCGTCGCGCCTCGCCGGCCGGGCGCCTCGACCGCGATCATC
>DATCFJ010000822.1:0-5991 GCA_036509605.1 Polyangiaceae bacterium
TTTGCGCAAATACGGGTACAGCGTGCTCGACGCGCGGGGCGGCGGAGACGCGCTGCTCTTGTGTGAGCAGTTTGAATCGCGGATTCACATTCTGGTCACCGACGTCGTGATGCCGCGCATGAGCGGGCGCAAGCTGGCCGAGCGCCTGCTGCTGGTTCGCCCCGACATGAAGGTGCTGTACATGTCGGGCTACACCGACGACGCGGTCGTCCGTCATGGCGTGTTCCATTCGACATTGGCGTTCATTCAGAAACCGATCACCCCCGAGGCCCTTGCTCTCAAGGTCCGAGAAGCCCTGGACGCGGTTTAGCGTCAAGAACTGACCGCCACTGGTCGGCCCTCTCCCCGGCCCGCAAGGCCGGGGAGCAAACGCGCCTGAGCTTCCGAGCCTAAGGCTTATCAGCAACCAGACATTCGGTCGTCAACATCAAGCCGGCAACGCTGGCGGCATTCTGCAGCGCCGCGCGCACGACCTTCACCGGGTCGATCACGCCCATGCCGAACAGCGCTCCGTATTCACCGGTGGCCGCATTGTAGCCAAAATCCGCCTTTCCAGCCTTGACCCGATTGACGACGAGTGACCCCTCAACTCCGGCATTGGCTGCAATCTGACGCATTGGCTCCTCGAGCGCGCGACGAATGATCTGCAAACCGAAGCGCTGCTCGCCTTCTAGTTGCAGAGTATCGAGCGCGGCCTGCGCGCGGATCAGCGCGACGCCGCCGCCGGGCACGATCCCCTCCTGAACCGCGGCACGCGTCGCGTGCAGCGCGTCTTCGACGCGAGCTTTCTTCTCCTTCATTTCAATCTCGGTTGCTGCGCCAACTTTGATGATCGCGACGCCGCCGACGAGCTTTGCCAGACGCTCTTGCAGCTTTTCCTTGTCGTAGTCGCTCGTGACGTTTTCGACTTGAGCGCGGATCTCTTCGATGCGCCCCTTGATCTTGTCCTTCGCGCCGGCGCCATCGACGATTGTCGTCGTGTCCTTGTCCAGCGTGATTCGCTTGGCTCGTCCGAGATCGGCAAGCGTCACGTTCTCGAGCTTGAGGCCGAGCTCCTCGCTGATCGGCTGCGCGCCAGTCAGGACGGCGATATCCTTCAATATTTCCTTCCGTCGATCGCCGTAACCAGGGGCTTTCACGGCGGCGCAATTGAGCGTCCCACGAAGCTTATTGACCACCAGGGTGGCCAGCGCCTCGCCGTCGACTTCGTCGGCGATGATCACGAACGGCTTCTGCTCTTTCGCGATCGCCTCTAGCACCGGCAAGAGATCTTTCATGTTGGAGATCTTCTTCTCGCTCACGAGTACGTAGGCGTCTTCGAACACGGCCTCCATCCGCTCGGGGTCGGTCACGAAGTACGGCGACGAATAGCCGCGGTCGAATTGCATGCCCTCCACGACGTCGAGAGTTGTCTCCGCGGTCTTGCTCTCCTCGACGGTGATGACGCCTTCTTGCCCCACCCTCTCCATGGCCTGAGCGAGCTTGTCGCCGATCTCCTTGTCGCCGTTGGCGCTGATCGCGCCGACTTGCGCGATCTCCTTCGGATCCTTGGTCGGCTTGGCCATGCTCTTGAGCGAAAGCGCCACACTGTCGACTGCCTTGTCGATACCGCGCTTGATTTCCGCGGAATTGTGACCGGCCGCGACCAGCAGCAGCCCCTCTCGGTAGATCGACTGCGCGAGCACTGTGGCGGTGGTCGTGCCGTCGCCGGCGACGTCGCTGGTCTTGCTCGCAACTTCACGAACCATCTGGGCGCCCATGTTCTCGAAGCGGTTCTCGAGCTCGATCTCCTTGGCAACCGTCACGCCGTCCTTCGTGATGGTCGGCGCGCCGTAGCTCTTCTCGATGACGACGTTGCGGCCCCTGGGCCCGAGCGTCACTTTGACGACGTTCGCCAGCGCGTCCACCCCGGCCAGCATCAGTTTGCGCGCTTCCGCGGTGTAAAACACTTCTTTGGCTGTCATGAAAACCGCTTCTCTGGTCAATTCGACCGTGATTGATGCTCGATCCGGCACTGAGCGCGTTCGCGCGAGCCGACTAGCACCGCTACGCTGCGCATGATTTCAGCGACCGCAATGCTTCGAGCAGAATTAATGCTACGTTGCGCTCGGCTGGGTCGCGGTATTCGCTGTGGCCTCACCATTTACTTAGCGCGGAGTCCTGCCATGGAGCTCCAGGGAGAGATCCACGATGAGCGACGACATCAAGATCGTGCGGGCCATGCACGGCAGCGCGCAAGCCGATGGCAGTGCTTCCTCCGGCCGCGTCTCGTTTCGCTTGAGCGGGACACTCGAACGCCGCTGGCTTGCACTCTTCGACCTGAGCAAGGGCAAGGGGCTCGCGACCGAGGAACGCGGCAGCGATGTCCTTTTACATATCGAGTGCCTTCCCGGGGAAGTAGCCGCAAAGCTGGACGCGGCCGTGTCCTTGATCGCGGACGTGAACAGCCGCTGGCGCAGCGAGCAAACGCAACAGAACGCAGTCGCCCGCGAGCGTCACGAAAAGAAACGAAAGCTCGAGGAAGCTCTGAATCAAGAGCTCGAATCGCTCAACTTAGACCGCAGCTGAGAAGCGGCGCTTGGGCGGGACTTCGGGGCGGCGATTGCGAACCGTCGTGCGCTCCGGATCGCTCACTTCGACGCGGCAACGTGCACCCCGCCCCACTCCGGCGGCGGGGGCGCGGCGCGCAGGTCTTGGCAGCGAGCGTGCAGCACAGCGCTCGGCGGGTCATCGTTTTTTGAGGCCGTCAGCAGCTCCGCGGCGCCGCCAAAGTCTCGTGCGAGATATGCGTCGAACGCGGCTTCGTAGCGCTGCGCCCGCGCGAGATTCGGGATCTCCACACCGATCCGACCGAGTAACTCATACACGTCGATGGCTTCAGCCTTACCCTTGACGGCGACGCGGTCGACTCGCCGAAACACGAACTTCTCGCGCGCCGCATTCGCGATCACTTCGCTCACTAACGCGGTCACCCCATATTGCTTACACAACGGTTCGAGCCGAGCCGCTAAGTTTACGCCGTCGCCAAGCGCCGTGTAGTTGAACCGAGAGCGAGCGCCGAAGTGCCCGACCATCACGTCGGCCGTGTGCAGACCAAAGCGCGTCACCAGCGGAGGCAACCCCTGCCAGGCGGCCGATGCGTACAGGGCCGCGGCGGCCGCTTTGCAGGAGACCACCGCCTCGCAGGCGCGCTCGGCATGTCGCTCGACGTCCAAGGGCGCGTTCCAGAATGCCATCACCGCGTCCCCAATGTATTTATCGATTGTACCCGAGTTCGCCTCGACCGCTGAGGTCATGGCCTCCAAGTAGTCGCCCAAGTGGCGAGCGAGCTGATCCGGGGGCAAGCGCTCGGACAGCGTCGTAAAGCCCTCGATGTCGGTGAACATCAGGGACACGGTGCGAAGCTCTCCGCCCAATTGCGGCTCCTCGTTCCGCTCATACAACCGCCGAACGACACCGAGCGGGATGTATTTGCCCATCGCCCGGACCACTGTTTTAGCACGTTCCAAGCCGAGAATGACATCGTCGATGTCTCGCACCCGGCTCCGCGTCTCGTCCGGCGCAAAGTCGAAGCCGCGCATGCGCGCGGTGGTCCTCACGGCGCGGCTCAGTCCGTTTTGCACGACGCGCAACGCCAGCACTCCGATCACGAGGACACCAATCAACGCCGCGCCAAAGACGAGCGCAAACAGCCGCTCGAAGCGCACTAGATCTTTCGTATAGTGACCTTCCGGGACCAGGATAGCCACGAGCCAGCCCGCGGTCCCGCCCTGAGCCACCGACAACTCGCGCAGCGTTGCCAGGTAACGTTCTCCCTTAACGAGCACCACGCCGCCCGCGTTCGGATGCGCCGGATCGAGCCCATGCACGAGCGGGCTCGCGAGCAGAGCGGCAATCTCTGCTGGAGGATGAGCGGGCACAATGCGGAGGTCGTCGCCCACGAGCTCGATGTGGTCCTTGGGGCTGATTCGCGCGACCAGCCGCGCGTCGTGTGTGCCGCCCATGCTCACGGCGAGCAGCGCAATCCGGTGCGGATCCTCGGCGTTCGTTGGCTCCACTTTGAGCCGGGAAATGGCGTCTAAATCCGTCGTGAGCAGTGCCACACGCAGTACGCCCACGACCCTGCCATCTGCCGCGCGCACGGCCTGCTGCACACTCAACACGACTCGCGGGTTGGGCTGACCCTGGTCGAGCTCGGAATAGTGCAGGTCACTCCACAGCACATTGCCGGTATTGGCTTGGGCGATGGGCACGGAAAAAGTCGCGTGCGCGGTCGGGTCAATGCCCGAGCCGACCGCCACAAAGGGTACGCTATCGAACGCGCCGCTCGGCGCGCGCTCTCGGGTCTGCACCGAAAATCCGCCGGCTGCTTCGCGCGTAAGCCGGGTTACAATCCCAGCGTCCGCGCGTCGAAAGGCGGAAATCTGAAAACGTCCGTGGGCGTCGAGTCGAGCGTCGCCTTGGTCGTCGTAGCCCAGCACGTCCGCTCGCGTAAACGTCACCTCGGCCAGGCGGGGCGAGTCCTGAAGCTCGGTGAATAGCTTCACCTCGAGCCCGTCCAGATCGTCGGGACGTACGGCGCCAGAGCGCACGCTACGCACCACGTTGCCGAGCGCGTCCTGCGCCGTGCCGAGTGCGCGCGCCACTCGGAGCTCGACTTGCTGCGCCGCGCTCAGCCGAAGTCGTTCCGAGTACGCCAGAATCGACGCCCGTGAGTCCTGTAGGAAGAACCAGAACGACACCAAGACGATCAACCCGATCGCCAGCGCCGCCAGGACGAAGGTTTGCGCGAGCGTTACTCGCCGAGCGGAAGTCACGCGGCGCATTCTCGTCGGGTTCTCTCGGGAGGCCCAAGCGCTAACCCGAAAACCCGACAATTGTCGCTATTTTTTGATCGAAACCAGCTTGCCGTCGACCATATCCGCGCTGGCCAGTTTGACGACGCGGTCGCTGTCGGTGAGCCCGCTCGACACTTGAACCGTGGCGCCAACGTCGCGTTCCAGCGCGATCGGCACGAGGCGCAGCTTGCTTTCGGCGTCGACCACAGCCACCCTGAGGCCCCTCGCGTCGTTGAGCAGCGCCGTGGCGGGGATCTCGTACACCTTGTGCGAGGACGGCAAGGTCAGCGCCACCTCCGCATACATGCCGCTCAAGAGCTCGTTCTTGGGGTTGGGCACGCGCACTTCGATCAGCATGGTGCGCGTGTTTTGATCGAGCGCGCCAGCCGAATGCGCCACCTTGCCGGCGAACACACGGCCCGGAAACTCGCGAGTGCTGACCTTGGCGTCGAGGTTGATCTGAACGCCGGCGACCACATCCTGCGGCACCTGCACGAGCACACGTACCGGATCCAACGCGGCAACCTTGAACAACGGGGTCCCGTTGCCCGAGCTGACGAGGGCGCCGCGGTCGACCGTGCGCGAGGTGACCGTTCCAGCAAACGGCGCGGTCACGTGCGCGAACGACTTGAGCTGCATTAGACGCCGGATATTGGCGTCCTGCACGGCAACCGCGGCCTTCGCCACGCTGACGCTGGCCGAGTCGACGACCGACTGCGCCTGGGTCTTGTCGAGATCCTGTTGGCTTGCGACGCCTGCGGGGACGAGCTGCTTGAAGCGCTCGAGATTCGCCTTGGAGAACTCCATGTTCGCGGAAGCTTGCGTCACACCCGCGGCGGCCTGCGCTTGCTGAGCACGCGCCTGGTCGAGCTCTTGATCGAGCTCCGGCGTTTCGATCTCAGCCAGGGTCTGGCCCTCTTTGACCTTGTCGCCGATGTCCACCAGCCAATTGGAGATGTAGCCGCTCGCTCGCGGGTAGATCACGGTCTCCTGCAGCGGGCGGACACTGCCGCTGAGCACAATCGCGTGATCGCTCGTCATGGCTTTGGGCGCGACCACTTGAACGTGCGGGGCACTCTCGCTGTCGGTGTGCGCGTCGGCGATCAGCACCGCTTGAGCGCGATGCCGCGGCAGGTAACCAAACAGGAACGCC
>DATCFJ010000823.1:0-11152 GCA_036509605.1 Polyangiaceae bacterium
CGCGAGCTTCGCGTATTGCGGCTCGTCGACGATTAGCCCGGCGGCCGTCTGAATCGAAAGTTGGTCCAGCTCGCGCGTCGAGGCCCCGTCGTACAGCCCACTGATCGTCTTCGTCGCCACACGCAGCGCGTCCACATCGGGCAAACCGGCGCAGCAGCGGTTCACCGCGCGCACGATCTTGTTCACGTTCACCGGCTCGCTGCCACCGTTGCGCTTACGCACGCGCATCGTGGTCTGCGGATACGACGAGTCGAGGTCTGCTTTTTGGGAAGCGAACGGAGACGCGCCGTTCGAGGGGGCGATCGATGAGCTCAACATGTGGTTCTAAACTCCGCGTTCGAGGAGCGAGGTCTACGCTCCGAAAACCGAGAGACACGAAAGGGACGGCACAGCCACCGAACGCGCTTGGCTGAAATTGCGCGCGAACGGAAAGACCGAGCCGCCTCCCGCGAGGCACTCGAATCCACCAACGCCAGATGACTCCCGGCGCTGGGTGTTGGCAGGTCTTCGGGCTTACGAGCGCTCCGGGCGAACCCGGCTTCCTACTGCCCACTGCTTCCCAGGCCCCGCTCCGTCAGGAGTTGGGGACCCAGTGCCACCGTGGAGGTCGTTCTCGTCTACCGCTGCGGGGCAGCCCCGGCTTCTGAACCGGGTTCCCATTTTCAGCCTGCGCGAATGCGCAGGCACCAACACATGTACCGCTATATTGGGGTCCACGCACTCGGTCAACACAATATCTTGGGGTCCTCGGGCGATCTCGCCTAAATCCGCGAAAGGCTTTGAGGAATCATTTGTGCACTGGTCACCCGGCCAATGCACTACTTCTGTCCAGTGGTCCGGGGCGCTGTTTGGGTGCCGCGCGGAGCGTCGTAGACCAGCGTTGCGCCGGCCGAGTGCGGGGGGCAGGCTCTTCCGGCACCGCGCGCTCGTTGACCCGTGCCGGCCCACTGAACTCTGGAGGAATTTCGATGTCCCTGCTCGATTCGCTGAAGAAGTACACGATCGTCGTCTCTGACACCGGCGACATCGAAACAATCGGCAAGCTGAAGCCGCAAGACGCGACCACTAATCCGTCTTTGCTGCTCAAGGCCGCGCAACAGCCGCAATACAAACACTTGGTCGAAGAGGCCCTGAGCTACTCCAAGAAGCAGCCCGGTGATGCGCCTGCGCAGGCCGAAGCGTTCATGGACAAACTGTTCGTGAACTTCGGCTGCGAGATCGTGAAGCTCATTCCCGGGCGCGTGTCGACGGAAGTCGACGCAAGCTACAGCTTCGACAAGGAGGGCAGCATCGGCAAGGCGCGCAACTTCATCAAGCTGTACGAAGCCGCGGGCGTCGATCGGCAGCGCGTCTTGGTCAAGCTGGGCACCACGTGGGAAGGCATCAAGGCCGCCGAACAGCTTGAAAAGGAGGGCATTCACACCAACCTCACGCTGCTCTTCAGCTTCGCGCAAGCGGTCGCCTGTGCCGAGGCGAAGGTCACACTGATCTCGCCCTTCGTGGGTCGTATCTACGACTGGTACAAGAAGTCGAAGGGCGTGCCGGACATCGCGCGCGAGGCAGACCCGGGCGTCGCGAGCGTGGTCAAGATCTACAACCACTACAAGAAGCACGGCTACAAGACGCAGGTCATGGGCGCGAGCTTCCGCAAGGCCGATCAGATCATCGATCTCGCCGGCTGCGATCTACTGACGATTAGCCCCGAGCTGATCACCGAGCTTGCCTCGAAGGACGGCGAGCTGGAGCCGAAGCTGACTGCCAAGGGCGCCGCAGCTAGCGACACAGCGCTGATTCACTTGGACGAGAAGACCTTTCGTTTCGAGCACAACCAAGATCAAATGGCCGTCGAGAAGCTCAGCGAAGGCATCCGCGGCTTCTACTCGGACGCGCGGAAGCTCGAGAAATACGCCGCCACGCTGGTCGCCAAGTCCAGCGCGGCCTGAGCCGAGCGCTTGGCTAAAAAGCTCGTCAGAAACCGCCGTAGCTGGTATTTTTCAGCGTGCACGCAAGCAATGACCCTGGGGCGCACGGCGTCCCGGGGTTGTGCGTTTTGAGGCTCGGATCTCGGTTGCTGCGGTGCGATCGCCGCTGCTACGCCTGATCGACCGCACACCCATCGCGGTCTGTCGAAACGGAAATACCGCAATGCTGGTCGAGACGCTATCTGCCGAGCTCGAGCGATTGTTCGAGTTGCCTGACCTGACCCGACTCAGCCGAGATGCGCTCGGCTTCGAGCCCGAAGATATCGGCGGCGTCACGACGCGCGCCTCTTTCGCGCGCGCTCTGGCTGAGCTTGCCGTCGCCAGCGAAGCGGTCGACGCATTGCTCGACGCCATCACCCTCGATCGACACGGCCTGCCGAGCTCGCTCGAAACCGTGCGCGAGCGCTCCACGAGCAACGAAGCGCTGCTACCCGGTGACTCGATCGGCCAGTACGTGGTGACGGCCAAGCTCGGCGCCGGCCCTTGGGCGACGGTGTACAGCGCAGAGCGCGGTGGCCAAAATTTTCGCTTGAAGGCGCTCCATCCGCGCGTCGCGGCGCGACGCTCAGAGGCGCATCGCTACCTGACTGCGTCGCGCCTTGCTGGGCAAATCGAGCATCCGGGGTTACCGAGCGACGTGCGCGCCGGTGCGCTCGACGACGCCGGGACGCACATCGGGATTGCTCATCCGGCGGCCTCTGGTGAGACTGTCCAAGCCTTGCTCGTGCGCCGCGGCGCGCGGCACTTCAACGAGGTTTTGCCGCTACTTTGGGCGGTTGCCGAAGCCTTGGCTCCGCTGCACGCAGCGCGCTTGGTGCACGGCTCGCTGCACGCCGGCAACGTGCTGATCACCGATCCCAATCCTACCGCGCCCAAGGTAGTGCTGCTCGATCCTGGCTCGCACTTCTTGCGGCCCGCGCTGACGCTGACCATGCGCCAGAACGGCGGCACCCCGAGCTTCTTGCTAGCCAGCTCCCCTGAGCAGTTCCGCGGCCAAGCTCCAAGTGCGCAAAGTGACGTGTACGCGCTCGGCGTGCTCATGTACCAACTGTTGAGCGGCAAGGCACCGTTCTCCGGACCGCACGCCGTGGACGCGCTGCTCGGGCATCTGACGCAGAACGCGGAGCCGTTGTCGTTCGTGGCGGCGGGCAATGGCGTGACGCCTGCGGTGGAAGCCTTCGTGCGCAGCCTGCTCGAGAAAGGTCGCGAGCAGCGGCCACGCGACGCGGACGAAGCCCTGCAGGGGCTGCGTCGTATTTGGCGTGCATCCACCAGACCGCCGACCTGGGTCACCGACGAGCGCTTGCCGGAGATGTTCGAAGCACTCGCGCAAAATCCGAGCGACGAGGCCGCGGCGACAACGCTCGAATCGAGCCTGGATTTGGGCGCCGATCCAGGTCGGCTCGCCGACGGCTTCTACGAAGTCGCCAAGAGCCTACGAGGCCGGCGCGAGCCCGGCCTCGAAAAGGCGATGAAGCGGCACCTCGCACGCGCCGCGCGCTTGTACGAAGCCGCTGCCCGGCACGACAGCGCCGAGGAAGTGTACACGGGCTTGGTCGAGCTCGACCCCGCAGACCGCAGCGCGGCTCAGGCCTTGGTTCGCGTCAAGAAGACGCTCGGCAAATATGAAGAGCTGATCGAATCCCTGCTCGAGCGGAGTGAGAGCAGCGAAAGCTCCGCCGATCGCGCCGAGCACTGGACCGAGATTGGGCAGCTCTACGAAAACGAGCTGAAGGACAAAGAGCAAGCGCTCGTCGCCTACGCTCAGGCGTTCTGCGAGGACCCGCAGAGTGACGCACACGTGGCCGCGGTCGAGCGCTTGGCGGGCACGCGCTACCCCGCTTGGGAAGACGTTCTCGGGCGCGCGCTCGAGGCGCTCGCGCAGGACATCGGCACAGCCGAGCGCCACGCGCTCTTGTTCCACATGGGCCGCTGGTACGCCGAGAAGGTGATGCGCCCGGATCTTGGTCTGCCTTGGCTGACCGAGCTCGTGGCAGCCGAGCCGAATCACGACCGCGCGCTGCTGGCGCTGTCGCAAATCTACAAAAAGGCCCAACAATGGGCCGAATACGGGCAAGTGCTCCTGCGCCGCGCGGACGTCGCGGCGCCCAACGTGGCGCGCGATCTGCGCGCCGACGCCGCTTTTGTGCTCTCTACACGGCTCAGCAACGCCGCCGCGGCCCGCGCGCTATACGCTGCGGTGCTCGAAGAAGATCCCTCGCATGCCCGGGCCAGCGCGGGACAAATCGCACTGCTCGAGGCCGCAGGGGACGCGGCTGGCGCGCTCGCGGTCCGGCAGATGCGCGCCAAGACCTTGCGCGGTGACGAGCGGCATCAGGTGCTGTGCGAAGTGGCCGAAGGCTACGATGTCGATCTAGACAAGCTCGACGCCGCAGAAAGAACCTATCGCGAAGTACTGGCCGAGAACCCGCGCTTCGTGGACGCGCTGCGCGGCTTGGATCGCGTGCTGACGCGCGCTGGGCGCTACCGCGAGCTGCTCGAGGTCTTGCGCGCGCAGCTCGACCTTGCCGTCACGGCACGCCAGAAGATCACGCTTTACGAGCGCATCGCCGGTATCTACGACGAAGAGTACCTGGACCACGAACGCGCAGCGGAAGCGCTCGAAGCCCTGCTCGATCTCGACCCCGAGCATCAGGACGCCGGCCGCGAGTTGGCGCGCCACTTGCGTTCATTGGAGCGCTACGAGGACTTGGCCGCTCACTATCAGCGGCAAGCACAAAGCGGCAAGGTCGAACGCCAGATCGAAACGGGACTGCTGCTTGGCCGCGTGCTGGCCGAGAACCTCAAACAGCCAGAGCGCGCGATTGCTGCCTACGAACGAGTGCTCGAGCTCGCTCCGAGTCACCCCGGCGCGCTCGACGCGCTGGCAACGTTGCGGGCTGTCGTCGGCGACGCACAGAGCGCGCTGGCGGCGATCGACGAGCTGAGCGACAAGGCCAAGACGCCGGAAGCCAAGGCCGAGCTCGAGGTGCGCGCGGCGCTCGTACTCGAAGCGCGCGGAGACGCGACCGGCGCTCTGCGACGCTACAAGCTCGCCGCTGACCTGTGTCCGGGCGACCCGGCTGCGCGGCGACGCTTGGTCAAGAAGAACGTCGAGCTCGGCAACCATGCGGCTGCGGTGGAGCTGCTCGAAGAAGAGATACAAGTAGCCAAGACCGAACGCGAGCGCGCCAAGCTAGCCGGCGAGATGGCGTTGATCTGCCATAAATACCTGCAGGATTCAGCGCGCGCCGTGGCCACCGCTCAGCTCGCGCTGCATATCGACCCCGCCAACGCCGACGCGCTACGCGTGCTCGGTCGCACCGCCTACGCCGAGAAGCGCTACGTGGAGGCCGCCAAGCGCCTGGAGCCTGTACTTTCGCAATTGGACGGCGTGGACGCCGAAGAAGCGCGCGAGATCGCCTTCTTGTACGTGGATGCCTTGGCACGCAGCGGTTCGGCAGACAGAGCGCTGACTCAAGTCGGTAGCTTGATGAAATGGTTCGAGGCCGACCCGAGCGCGCTGCTCCGCCTAGCCGAGGTGGCGAGCGAGCACGGCAGCGCCGAGCAGACGCTGTGGCTCACTGATGCGTTGCTCGGCGATATGCGTTCGCTACTTTCGCCGACCGAAGAAGCCGAAGCTGAGCTACGCAGCGGCGAAGCTCAGTCGAAGCTCGGGCGCCACGCGGACGCGCGCGCGGCCTTCGAACGCGCTCACGCGCTCGATCCGTCCGCGCCCGCACCGCTGCGTGCGCTGGCTCGCGTGCATGACGCCGAGGGCAACCCGCGCAAGATGATGGACGTGCTGTACCGCGAGCTCGCGCTCTCCGAAGGCGAGCGAAAGGTCGAGATTTTGCTGGAGATGGGCGACGTCGCCACGAACAAGCTGTCCGACGCCGAGTACGCCGCCAAGAGCTACCTGCTGGCGTTGAGCGAGCGCCCCAACGACCGCACCATCCTCAGCAAGCTGATGCAGCTGTACGGCGCGGAGAAGGACTGGCCGCAGCTGATTGCCGTAATCACGCGGCTCGCGGATGTCGTTGAGGAGCCCAAGCACAAGGCCAAGTATCTGCACACGGCGTCCATGATCGCGTCGCGCGAGCTCTCCGATCTCGGCTTGGCGTCGAAGCTGCTCGGCCAGGCGCTCGAGCATGACGCGGATTCGGTTGCCGTGATCGACGAAGCGCTCGCCACACGCCAGCGTCTGCGCGACTACGACGGCGTGAAGAACGTGCTCAAGCTACGCATCGCCAACGCGCAGCGCGTCGGCAATAGCGAGCGGCTACTGCACTCGCTCGCCGAATTGGCTGACGTGTACGAGCGCTTCCTCGGCCGACGCGATCAAGCAATCGCGGTGTATGAGTCAGCGCTGGAAGTCGAGCCCGACAACACGCGCTTCCAGGAGAAGCTTGCCAAACTGTACGCCGACGAGCCGGTGTCGTACTTCGAAAAGGCCGTGGAAATCCTGGACAAATGGCTGGAGCGGGATCCGTATCAACCGGCGCCGTACAAGCTACTGCGCAAAGTGTACACGGAGGCGCGCAACGCGGATGCTGCATGGTGCACCTGCCAAGCGCTGCACGTCCTCGGACAAGCCGAGCCCGACGAAGAGCGTTTTTACGAGCGCATGCGCAGCGACGAGCCAGCGGAGGTCGTGGATGCTGCGTCCCAGGAGGAGTGGCTATTGGCGACCATGCCGGATTCGCATGAGCCGTTCCTTACCGAGCTGTTCGCTCTAATTCAGCCGTTCGTGATTGCGGCGCGTGCACGACCGTTGGCCTCCTTCAGCTTGTCCGCGGACCACCAGATCGACGTCGAGCGTTACCCGTACGGAGTCGTGTTGGCCGTCAACTCTGCAGCGCGCTTGCTGTCAGTGGCTGAGCCGCGCATGTATCAAAACCCGGACGCGCCGTCGGGCGTCTCGTTCTTGTCCACCGCGCCTCCGTCGCTGCTACTCGGCGCGCGCGCCTTTGGGGAGGACGTGACACCGGTCGCCGCGGCATTCTTGGCCGGGCGTCACCTCGCTTATCACCTCCCCGGGCTGTACGTGCGCCAAATGCTGCCCAACATGACCGCGCTCAAGGCCTGGCTGTTCGCGGCCATTCGCCTGATCAAGCCGAAGTTCCCGGTCGCCCCGGACCTGGAAGCACCCGTCTCCGAAGCCTCGCGTGCGCTGGGCGAGCTGGCCACCGGCACGCGGCTGGAACAACTGACTCACGTCGTGGCCAAGCTGCTGCGCGACGGCGCATCGCTCGATTTGAAGCGCTGGGTTCAGGACGTCGACACCTGCGCAGACACCATCGGCTTCGTGCTCTCGAACGATCTCGAAGTCGCCATCGAGCGCGTCCGAGCGCTGCCGCAAGAAGCAGGCTCACCCGCGCTAGCAACGCGGATCGAGCGGCTGATCGCCTACGCCGTGAGCTCACGCTACATGACCGTCCGCGAGCACCTCGGACTGCGGCTCGACGCGGGCTGAGGAACTAGGCAGAGCTCTGACCTCCCCTTGGCGCAGCCCGGCCTATCCGGATACGGGCGATAGCGATCTCGATCCAGCCCGTGGCCGCCGCCAGCAGACGATGAAACTCGTCGACGGACGGCGCATCGGGCACCTTCCAACTCTGCTTGAAGTGCGGCAGAGCAGGCATAGCGGCCAACATCTGCGCTTTGAGTGCCGCCCGAATCACCGAGCGGAGTTTGCCTATCGATTTTTACGCGCAGTCATCCTTCCGCGACGGTTCGCGCCGGTTTCGGACGGGTCGTGCTCGCGCGTCGCTGAGATCCACCCCATCGAGTAGCGCGTCAAGAAGGGTCTAGTCGAGCTCGACGTAGCGGGCGTCGGGGGCGGTCGGGTCCGGCAGGCGAAAGACCCCGCGATCCAAACGCTTATAAAATTGGCATATTCCTGAGCCGTCGAAGAACAAGACTTTTACTGCGTCCTTTCGCTTACCAGAGAAGATGAGCAACGCGCCGCTGCGCGAATCGTATCCGACGCGGTCGAGCGCCGCGCCAGCAAGCTGATCGAACGACCAGCGCATGTCGATCGGCTCGAGCGCGACGAACACTTGCACACCGCTCGGAATCATTTCCCACCTCGCAGGGCGAGCACGACATCTCGTAGCAGCAAGCGGTCGAACCCGCGCTCCAAGGAGGCTCTTGCGCCGCCGATCTCGAGCACCAACTTTTCAGCGACGGCGATTCGGGATGGGCATCACTTCCGCCATCTGAATCTTTCGCTTCCGTGACCCGCGCGGCCTGCTATCGCGTTGCTTCCCTTTGCCCCTGGCCCCGTTGCGCAGTCGCGACGCCGCCCACGTCAAAGTGCCGCTCGTAAACGGCTTACCCTCCGCAAACTCCGTCGCCGACTGCCCGCTCCTAGTCCATTCCTCGATCCGCTCCACCCACATCGCTTCCGTACTTGGCTTCATGCGCGCGAAGATGCGGACCAATCACGCGCCCAGGAAGAACGGGGTCGACGCTCCGGATACTGACAGTGATAGCGCCGGACGCTCGCTGTACGAACCTAAGTCCGGGACGACCTGATCTTCGTCGCATCACACGATGGCTACGCCAGAGGCGCGGCTGCGCTGACGTTCGATGCTCGCAAGCGCGAGGGCGATGCATCGCAGCGTCGTAGGCCGGGCGCCCTGGTGCACGAGGAGATCGCGCTTGCGGAGTTCGTGTCCAGGATGGACGCCGAGAGACCGGAACTCCATGGCTCACACACGGATTCACACTCCGGAACCTGTCCGCGATACGATTGGCCGGATCCTCGCGAACGCGTGCCTCGAACGCACGTGACGCGGCTAGAGTAGCGACTATTGAAATTGCGCGGGCGGCGTGGAACGTCCACCCGTATTCGAACCCCAGCATTTTATCTTGCCGGAGCTCAACAGGCCGCACGCGTTCGTGTAACCGACCGCGATGTCCATGAAGGGGCCAACGGGGGGCAAGGCCTGACCGCATGTAGGGGCGTGTCGTTCGCACCTCCGTTACCCGTTGTCGTTATGCCACCAAATCCGCCGTCAAGGCCGGCACTAGCAACGGAACCACCGCTGTCCTTTCCACTCGAGCCAGCCGTCGCGGATTGACCGCCGGCGCCGGAGGCGTTCACGCTCTCCAAACTATTCGACTGTCCTTTGCAAGTGAGCGCAAGCAGTCCGCTGATGAGCGCGAAGAAGATTGATCGGGGCATCTTCGGTGATTCGGCGTTCTATCTAGGAATCCCCTGACATACGCCTTGCAGACATTCATCATTCACGCTGCAACACCCATCGGACGGGGTACACGTAAACTGTGAACTTTGGATCGACCCGATACCCGGAATATACCCTTCCAAGTACGGCAACGGATCGTTAGCCTGGACGGCATCCTTTTCATGGGATGGACCGCAGAGATCGCCGGAAAAAATCAGCTTACCCAGGCAGATGATGGGCACGGCGATCGCGGCGATGCTCAAGTCGAGGGCGTCTTGGACGTACTTTTTCGCTGGTCCACCCAAGATGATGCTACTCGGACGCACCCAGAGCGTGACGTCAGCCTCATGATTGTCGACATTGCCCGCATGCCATCCTAGGATCGAGGCGACTACTGCGTCGTCGCTGGTACACCGCGGTTCGGTCGGGTCGATTTTGGTTACCGAGCAGCCGGTGAGCCCAGGGCCCGTGGGGCAATGAGCAAATTCCTTAATGCGCAGCTGCGCCGACTGGGAAAAGTCGGTATTGTCTAGCTGGGCTGTGCTCGCGGTGCACACTGGCAGCACCTCACCAAGCCCCGTGTCCAGGACAGAAAGACGCTGGATTGCTTGCTGCATCTGGACGAAGTACTCGTCTGGCATTAACCCTGCCGGTGGGCGTTTGGTCCCCGCAACCGTGGCCATCATACTGATGGCTTTGCGCACGAGCCCCGAGTGCGTATCCCAATCATAAGCATGTGCAACTCGTGGCGCTGTAAGAAGCGTCGCGGACAATGCCAAGCTAAACGTTGCGCTGGTTTTGGATATTTTTCGCATGTTCATGGCCCGCACCGGAAGCCCAACAAGAGGCAGTCGTGGTTGTCCGTCAACTTCCACGCGCTCCACGGTCCTCGTTGACCGTTGATGTTGATTCCTCGAACTCTGAATCTGACCCTCGCTCGTCCCCCCGCCGTTGCCAAGCCATGCCTGGCTCCTGTCGAAGTGGGCAGCGGGTTGAATTGAATGTAGCCCGGCGGGATCGCCGCTCCTGTTCCAACGAGATTCTGCGTTTCCTCCGTTTGCAGGAAGAGCACGTGATACACGGTTGCAACGTTCGTCGTGTTTCCTACCAGCTCCTCGATTTCGAAATCGTACCAGGCGATGCAGTTGGGAGGCTGGTTCGGAATTCGTTCTGCGAGGATGTACGAGCCGCGGGCGGGAGTGCCCGGGTAATAGAACGCGCCCGCGGTGAGCAGAGGCGGCAGGGGCGCATTCTTGCAATTCGGGCTGTACAACACGCCTATTGTGGAAAGCACGGAAGCGACGTCTGCTGCGCTCGGCGCCGAGGGGTACGCCGATGCTGGCAGCGGACAACCGTGATCATCAGTCGGGGCGAGGTCCGGCGTGTTTGGGCACTGATCAACCGAGTCCGGGATCCAATCGCCGTCGGCATCATGGCCAGTGCACAAGGCGACGGCAGTTGTCACATTGTTTTCTGCAGCGAACAGTTTCCGCCGGCGATCTCTCGAGATCGCCAGATAGATGCTCGGTGTGGAAACCTGTGTGGCGAGCTGAGCGGCAGCCGCATATTGATCGGCGTTCGCCAAACCGTACAGCGAGGCGATACAACCATCTTCACCTTGCATCGAGCAGTAACGTGTCACGTCCTCTTGGTACGCAATCTCCTGTGCGCGACCCGTGAGATCCGTACGCAGCGGAACGGCTCGTGCACAGTCGGCGATGTCGATACCGCCTGCGACCAACAACGGTAACGGTGGCCGCGGGGTGATATTTGTGTTCGGATCGACGGTGACATTTTTGCCATAGAAAAATCCGGTGTGGCCTGAAGAGGATCCCCAAATTCGGACCAGCAGCTAAGGTGGTGTAAACGGCGCCTGCTCCTCGCAGAAGGAGCAGCAAAACGATGAAAAGCACCCGCATCCGGCACAGCGCAGCGTTCAAGGCAAAGGTCGCCCTGGCGGCCATCCGCGAGCAGGAG
>DATCFJ010000824.1:0-3886 GCA_036509605.1 Polyangiaceae bacterium
ATACCGCCACCCAAGTCGGGCTGAAGAACGATCGGAATACCGGCGCGCCCGAACAGCATCGCGCGACCGTTGCCGATTCGTTCAAGCGCAATGTACGAGAGGCTGAGCACCTCCTGCGGGATCCCCTGCGCGGCGATTGAGAGGTGCAGCACGGCGCCGTGAGCAAGACCATCTGGCGGCCCGCGCACGACGCCGAGCCCAAGGTCGTAGTAAGCCGCGGTCCGCGACAAGGATTCCGGCGTCTTGCCGAGCGGCGTAGCGAGCCGGTACGGGTTGTTGAAGCGCAAGCCGTCGCCCAAGGCGAGCGAGCCGAAGCCATGCCAGTACGCAGCGCCGTCGGCGATGGGCGTGCGATAGCGCTCATAGCCGACAGGTTGAGCCGCGGGCTCAGCCTGTGCCTGGCCAATTCCAAGCGCATGACTGAGCGCGCAGGCGAAGGCCCCGAGCCGGACCTTAGTTTGCGCCGAGGTTCGCAAGATTCGCCGCGCGCCTCGTCTTATGCCGCGCGCGCGCAGACACGCTCGATCTCGTCGACTCGCTTCGGGATGGCTTCGCTGAGCACCACGGGGCGATCATTGGTCAGGAGCACGTCGTCTTCGATGCGTACGCCGATGCCCCGGTACTCTTCGGCGACCTGAGCGTTGTGCGAAATGTAGATCCCGGGCTCGACCGTAATCACCATGCCTGCCTCGAGCGGCCTCGGCTTACCAGCGATGAAGTACGCGCCCACGTCGTGCACGTCCATGCCCAGGTAATGACTCGTCTTGTGCATGAAGTACGGTTTGTAACGCAGCTCAGAGATGGCCACGTCCACCGGACCCTGAACGATACCCAGCTCCACTAGGCCGCGCGTGATCACAAGGACACTCGCCGCGTGCACTTCGTCGAAGGTGCGTCCGGCGCGCGTGAGCTCGATGCTCGCGAGCTGAGCGTCGAGCACGAGCTGGTAGATCGCGCGCTGCGCGGGCGTGAACGTGCCGTTCACTGGGAAGGTGCGCGTGACGTCGGAGGCATAATAATCGAACTCACAACCGGCATCGATAAGCAGCAAATCGCCCTCTTGCATGCGGCGATCGTTGCGGTGGTAGTGGAGGACCGTGGCATTGGGGCCGGAGCCGACAATCGGCGCATAAGCCGGGCGCTCCGAGCCGAAGCGCCGGAAGACGCCGCGCAAAATGGCCTCCACTTCGTATTCGAACATGCCGGGGCAGGCCATGGCCATGGCCTGCACGTGTGCGTCGCGCGTGATGTCGACAGCGCGCTGCATGGCTCGGATCTCGACTTCGGACTTCTTCAAGCGCGATTCGTGCACCACGGTGGCCGAGTCGACGATCGACGTCGGACAGGTGACACCAAGGCGCGCGCGCGCACGCACTCGATCGAGCGCAGTGAGCAGTGTGTCGTCGAAAGCGCGATCCTTCCCGAGGCGGTAGAAGACGCGCTCGGTGTTCTGAATCACGTCCGGAAGCTTTTGCGCGAGCTCGCCGATCGGGAACGCGACGTCGGCCCCAAACTCGCTGACCGCGCCCTCGACGCCGGCGCGCGCGCCGTCCCAGACCTCGCGTTCGGGATCGCGCGAGCGGACGAACAACGTGAACGGCTGCTCGCTGCCACTGTTCAGCACGAGCACGCTTTCCGGCTCATCGAAACCGGTCAGGTAGAAGAAATCCGAATCCTGGCGATACTCGTGCTCTACGTCGTTGTTGCGAATCGCAAGCGGCGCCGACGCGATGACCAACACTCCAGGCCGTATCGCGGCCAGCACGCGTTCCCGGCGCTCCTTGAACTCGTTGTGCATGCCAGGAGTTTATCACTACCTCGCGCGAGGGGCCCCCGGGCCGCCTTCTGCGCTCCCGGCCGGCCGCCTCGGGGCGCCAATACGGAGCGGACACCGGTCAAGTCATCGATCCGGAAAAGCACATCGTCGCTCTCGGGCCGCGATCGGGGGGTGGTTTGACGGCCGGGGACCGGCACGGTACCTCTCCGTGGTGAGCAGTGAACGCCCCGACGGCTCGGAGCGCGATGAACGCGAGCGCGTCCGTCGCCTCGAAGGCATCTTGCCCGAGCTAGTCAAGCGCGTCTTCGAAGCAGGCTACGAGCGGCTCAGCGAAGGGCCGGAGAACGTGCGCCATTTCGTCAGCGAGCTGCGACTGCCCAAGGACGTTCTATCCCAGCTCGACGAGACCAAAAACGGCCTGTATCGCGCGGTGGCCAAAGAGGTCAGGGATTTCCTGGACCACACGAATTTCGCCGATGAGCTGGCGAACGTGCTCACCAAGCTTTCGTTCGAAGTCAAAACAGAGGTTCGGTTCATCCCGAACGACGCGGCGAAGGGCGGCCGCCCGATCCCGGACGTCAAAGCCAAGGTCAGCGTGAAGCGAGACCGCTCGTCTCGCCCGCCCGAACCGCCGACAGATATCAACGACAAGGCTTCCCTTGCGCCGGATCCTCTGGCAAATGGCAAGCCGAACGAGGAGTCCTCATCTTGAAGTCGCTAACTGCGGGCGCCGAAATCGACGCCTGGTGCACCAAATGCCGAATGGATCTGATGCACCGCATCGTCGCCATGGTCCAAAGCGCGCCGAAGCGCGTGATTTGCCTCACGTGTAACTCGGAGCACAACTATCGCGCGCCGCGCACGGAGACGACCGCCAGCGGCGTACACGTTCGCGCGCGCAACACCGGGCCGAAGCCCTCACCGGCTGCCGCACGAGTTACGCAAAAGGCGCGCGCCGAAAAGGAGCGCGCTGACGGCTGGGCGTCGAAGACCCTCGGACAAGCCGTGGACGCCTTCACCCGCTACGCGATGGACAAGTCCTTCCGCGAGGGCGAGCTCGTTTTGCACTCGAAGTTCGGCGAAGGTTACGTCGACAAGGTGCTGGAAGGCGCCAAAATCAGCATCATGTTCCGCGACGGCGCGAGGACACTCGCGCATCGCGCGAGCTAGCTGAGCGACCTGCCGGCGCAGCGTCCCGCGTCGGGCGCTGCGCCGGGGGCGCATTCGCCGCGTTGCCGCGCTCCGGGCGCGTATTGGTCCGTTCGGGGCGCGCGTTGCCGCGTTCGGGGCGCGCGTTGCTCCGTTCGGGGCGCGCGTTGCTCCGTTCGGGGCGCGTGTCGGGTCGCTCCGGTCGAGTGTTGGCGGAGGCACCCGGCCGCGCGTTGCTGCGCTCGGGACGAGCGCTGTTCGTCGCGGGACGCTTTGCCGCTCGCACTTCACGCGGATCGGCCACGCGGTCCCGCGTGAAGCGATCTTTTCCCGTGAACTCCCGACGCACACCGCGCGCCGGAGCTGGGCGCGGCTTGCCGCTCGGCGCTTCACGACGAGCGCGCGGCTCTTCCTGCCCGCGCTTGGCCACGCCGACGCGCGGCACGCGCGCGTTCGATTTCACCTGAGTCTCCCAGGCTTCCGTGCCCGGAGTGCGGACGCGTTGCGGGACACCGAAATCACGTTTGAGCGCGACCAGCTCATCGAGCGTTAGGTGCCGCCATTGCCCAGGACGCAAATCCTCGGCATTTACTCCGGCGTGCGAAATGCGCACGAGACGCATCACGAGCGAACCAGTGGCCTCACCGAGGCGGCGTACCTGACGGTTACGGCCTTCGCGCAGCGTCAGCTCGAGCCACGTCTTGTCACCCTCGAAGCGCAATCGTCGTACCTCGGCGGGCGCCGTAGCGCGACCGTCGATCTCGATGCTTTTGCGCCACTCTACGAGGTGGTCGTCTTGAACCAGACCCTGGACCTTGGCCACATACACCTTCTTGGCCTTATTGCGCGGGTGCGCCAGAGCGTTGGAGAAGTCTCCGTCGTTGGTGCACAGCAGCGCGCCGCTGGTGTGGAAATCGAGCCGCCCAACAGGGACGACGCGCACGCCCACCGCCTTGAGCA
>DATCFJ010000825.1:0-2844 GCA_036509605.1 Polyangiaceae bacterium
AATGCCAATGCGAATACTGAGCTGCTCGCCGAACTCGACGGAGAATTGCGACGCACGCCGCTGCATGCCGAGCGCCATCTCCGCGATCATTTGCACGTGATCGTACTCGTGGCTGTGGAGACCTGCCGCGACCATGTATGCGTCGCCGATGGTCTTTATCTTCTCGAGCTTGAGCTTGTCCGCTAGGTCGTCGAAACTCGAGAACATGCGGTTCAGTCGATCGACGAGCTCGACTGGCGTCACACGCTCGGACATCTTCGTGAAGCCGACGATGTCGGCAAACAGCACCGATACCTTGGGGAACCCGTCAGCGATCGGGCGTTGACCGCGCTTCAAACGCTCGGCAATCGTGGCCGGCAGCACGTTCAAGAGCAGCTCTTCGGCGCGCGCCTTTTCAGCGGCCAACGCCGCCACCTGCTCATCAATCAACCTGCGTTGCAGAAAGCTCTGCCGCGCTTGGCGCTCCAAGCGATAGGCGATAAGCGCGCCGATGCCGCCTAAGGACAACAGAGTGCTCGAGATCGACAAGCTGACCTGCAGCGGACAATGCGCGATGAAGTGATCGAGCATCGTGTACATCACCAGCGTGAGCAACGTGTACCCGAGCTGCGCTTCGACGCTCAGCCGAGCCACAAACGGCCCCAGCGTGACGAACGCGACGGCAAACGACGTATACAAGAAGTAGCCGCTGCCCCCCGCAATCGCTCCGATGTACAGCACGATAAAGCTCGCGCAAATGCCGTACGCGAGCATCATCAACTGCCCGAAGCGCAGCATGTACTTGGAGTTGATGACCCAGAATGCGAGCGCCGAGGCCGGCGCAAATACGCCAAAGCGCACCGCCCATGCGCGGTCTCTGACCTGGGGCACCACAAGCGCATCGTGCACCGAGAAAGCCAGGAACGTCGCGGACGCCAAGGCCACGCTAAAGCTCAAAAAGCGCCGCAGCGGCTCGAGGTTGTCTTGACGGAACGCCTCTTCCAGCCGGCGCTCGACGAACTTGCCGGTCCAATCGAGCCGCGGTTGGCTGCTCCGCGGGGATAGCTCCGCGTCAGTCGAATCAACGCTCATGAGCTCTTACGCGTCGATTCGACCTCGGATTCGTCGCCGCCGGCTTTGGCCAGCCCCTTGATCTGCAGGGAATGCGCGGCGCCCTCGCGCATCAAACGCTGGACCTCGGACAGTTCGTCCGGTTGGAGCTGATTGTTCGGCAGCGTTAGGCGCGCGAGCCCGGGCTCGCTGCCGAAATAGCCGACCGCGCACGTCGCATGGATCGTGCCGATCGGGCCAAACCGGCCCTCTTCGAAGATTTGCAGCGATAGGCGCCACACGCCCTGGTCGATCAGCTCGCGACAATGGCGACAGCGAGCGCGCCCAGACGAAGCGCGCTCGGCGCGCAAGATACGGCACAAACGTCCCTGCGCGACGCCGGCTTGCGCGAGCGCCTCGAGCGGCTGGCGCTCACGCGCCGAAAGCGCGCTTTGCGCAAGTACCGGCAAAAGGGCTTCGGGCCGAGCATGAGCGGCACACGGCAGGTGAAACCAGAACAGGCTGTCTCCCTCGCCGTAGGCGTTCGGCAACGCCTCGCCAAAACGCTCGTCGCCGCGGGCGATCGCCTGACCGCACGCCCGACACTTGGCGCGCCCGGTGGACGCGCGCTCGATCACGGAGGGCATGCGTCGGATTTTGGCAAAGGCCTGCCCTCACGGTCAAGTTCGCGGCACCCGCACTTCGTTGTAACCTGAGCGGCATGTCCAAGACTGAAAGCCACGAACCGCAGTCGATCCCCACTGCTGTTCGCGCCCTGGAAATGGTGCTGCGCGGGCAGGCCCGAAGCGTGGACGGCTTCACGGTCTCGCGCATTTTGCCGTCCCTACTGCGCAAACACGTCGGCCCTTTCACGTTCTTCGATCATTTGGGCCCCAGTGAGCTACCAGCCGGACGCGGACTCGATGTCCGCCCGCACCCGCACATCGGCCTGGCGACCGTTACCTACGTGATCGAAGGCGAGATCGTACACAGGGACAGCCTGGGGTTCGAGCAAGCCATTCGCCCGGGCGCCGTGAACTGGATGACGTCGGGTCGCGGCATCACGCACTCGGAGCGCACGTCCAGCGAGCTACGCAAAACCGGGTCACGCTTGCATGTCGCCCAGCTGTGGGTGGCGTTGCCCACGGCACACGAAGAGATGGCTCCGGAGTTTCACCACCACGCAGCTGAAACGCTGCCCGAGCTCAAGCTCGGCGGCGTGAAGCTGCGCTTGCTCGCCGGCAGCGCGTACGGTCGCACTTCTCCCGTGCGCATCTATTCCCCGCTATTTTACGTCGAAGCGGTGCTACCGAGCGGCACCACGTTGAGCCTGCCAGAAGAGCACGTAGAGCGCGGCGTGTACGTCCTCAGCGGCTCTCTCAGCTGCGACGGCGAAACGCTCGAAGAGCGCTCGCTCGCGATCTTCAATCCCGGCGGCAAGCCCAGCGTACGTGCCGAAACCCCTTCGAGAATTCTATTGCTCGGTGGCGACCCGCCCGACGGCCCGCGCTACATCGAGTGGAACTTCGTCTCCAGCTCGCGCGAGCGCATCGAGCTCGCCAAACAACAATGGCAAGCGGGGAAGTTCCCGAAGGTCCCCGGAGACGAAATCGAGTTCATCCCGTTGCCCGAGCCGAAGAGGTAGGATTGGGGGCGCTCGCAGTCCAGCAGCGCACCCCGGAGCGCGCGAAATCCATGTTGGAGTTCGCTCAAGATTGGTCACATCTCGCCGCTTGAGAGGATCGGTTTACAGTACTGCCCGGTGACCGTGGCTTCGATAACGCCAATCGCGTGACCCTTCCCGCAGCGAAAATA
>DATCFJ010000826.1:0-2570 GCA_036509605.1 Polyangiaceae bacterium
CACATGATGGTTCGGCGGATGAACAGCCCTCACGAAATCGGGTTAGATTGATCTGGCCTGGCGAGTAGCGCCATTAGCCCCGGGTGCGTGAGGATGCCGCGTCGCTCGTCGTTCGGCATGTCCGTCGCGCTGAACGTCGCATCGCCGCCGGTCAGCCCGTAGAACGCGCGCAGCGGGCTGCTCAGGTAGTACGTGGAGCCGGAGAAGAGGCCCGAGATGTTGGGCGGCGTTGCGCTTTGGTAGAGCTGGGTGGCGCTCATGAGCAGGGACGTTTGCAGCGCGCCGACGACGTCAGTCGTGAACGCCGCGTCGTTACGGGCCAGATCGCGGAAGCCATTGATGTTCAGCCACGATGAGTAAAAGCCGGTGACGCCGCGCAAGAATCGCGCATCCTTCAGCATTCGGTCGAGTTGCGGCTGCACGTGAGACATATCGGCCAGATCGCCCGTGCTCGCCGCGCTGAACAGCGCGTCGTCTGGCATCGAATCCCAGATGAAATAGGAGAGGCGGCTGGCGAGCTCGTACGGCGGAATGGTGACTAGGGCGCCCGCTTGTTCCGCGGCCTGCAGCTTGGACAACTGGTACAGGAAATCAGGCGACTGGAGCACGCCGCTCAGAAACCATTCCACACCCGTCGCAAAGTCCTTCTCTTGAACGCCTGCGTCGAACAGCGTTTGCAGCTCTGCGCGTTCGGCAGTGGCGAGCGGGTGGCGATAGACCTGCGGCCCGATCTTGTCGATGATCTGTTGCTCACACGCGGCAGCAGTCGCCGGAGGTGACGTGCACGGGGACCACTGCGCGAGTGAGAGCGCGGCCTGGTGAGCGATGTCAGCGGCGGCGTTGGCGCGTAGCTCTGCGCCCAGGTCATCGAGCTGGGTCGCGACACCGCCTCCAAAGTCCTTGGAAGGATCGCCGGCGACCTTGACCAGATCCACAACGGTATTGTCGTATTGGCTGGGTGTCAGCAAACGAGCATGGAGCGCGGGCGCGTGCGGCGCCGTGCAATCCACGGGCGCGCCGCCACCGGTGGCCCCGCCGCTGCTCGTCCCGCTTGCGCCCGGTCCGGCGCCTGACGAGCCGGAGCCCTGTCCGGCCGATGCACTTCCGGGTGCACCGTTCGAGCCATGCATGCCGCCGACCTGCCCCTGGCACGCCGCTAGCGCGACCAGCGCGATGAGCGCGATGAGCGAAGGCAACAGCGCGCTTCTGGAAGAACGATGATGAATTTTCATGGTTGGCTGCCAATCGCAACAACTTCTTTGCTGCTGTGGTGATAGAGGACACCGTCTGCGAAGCTCGGGCCTGCCAGGCTCCAGGTTTGTCCGAGCGTTCCGAGATCGCCGATCCCCAAGATCGCGGTTTCGTCGAGCACCACCATTGGGCAGTCGGCGTGCGCAGACCGCGCTGCAAAAGTGTTGTTGGTCGGTGGCGACATAGATGCTCTCGGGTGCGTGAATGCTCGCGGCAATCGCGATCTGATTTCCGCCAAGACTGGCGAAGCAATTACGGAAACGGCGATTCGTAGACTCCGAGCTCAGTGCCTCTGCCAGGCGAGCTGGTCGGGCGTGGGGACTGGCGCAAACGGATCGGGGCTAGGGATGCTGGGGGTGTCGCTCAGCACCGGTCCCGTGTGGTCGACGCACCCCCACGCGCAGCAACGCTGGCCAGCGCGGAGATTGGACGCAAAAGGACATCACTCTGATCCAGCTCCGGATAGACAATGCCCTCGACCTCCCAAGATGGCTCAGCGGGCGTCGCGTTTCCACGTTCATCGACCTTGCCCCTTAACGCACCGCGGCGCCCAGACTAACGCTGCTCCAGACGCCGGTTGCCAGGATGTCGCGTCCGCCCTCGACCGTTCCTCTCACGCCGAAGATATGCGCTCCTACGGAAAGCGAAAGCAGCGGGTGCACGCGCGCGTGCGGCCAGGCAGACAATTCGAACGCCAACTCTGGCCCGGCCCAAGCGCCCTGTTCGCGCGCGCTAGTGGTCGCCGCGCTTTCCTGCAACGCCGCTTAGCCCAAGCGCAGCCCGCTCGCGCGCCGAGGCTCAGTCGCGGCTCGAGCCAGGCCGTTCCGAAGGAAACGCCGAGGGCGCCCGACACGCCCGGCATCGTGAGCGCTCGTGTCGGTGGGGCGCGACAATTCTGCATAGTGTGCCAGCGCATCGAAGCGCAAGAAGAGGCTCGACGACACCCAGATCTCCGTCCGAGCGCCGCCACCGAGGATCGAATCACGGCTCGCAAGGAGCTGCGCGTCAATCAGCGCGGCCAATTCGATAGGCAAAGGCGCGATGACTCTTCGGGCCGCCTCGCGCGCTGACTTTGGGGCAAGCGGCGCTGCCGTCGCCGCTTTGGGCTCGGGGTTGCTTTCGAGCTCGGACCAGCTCGCAACGACGAGCTCCGCGAGCGCCAGTGCCAGCAAGCGTGCGCGCGCCGTCGGCGCCGCCTGCGAGAGAGCCACCGAGCGTTCGAGTGACTTGCCTGTCGTCGGATCGACGACGCGCAAATTAGCCGACGGCGCGGCGCAAGTCGCCGTGATCTGGGTCGTGGCCTCGTCGGGTGAGGCGTC
>DATCFJ010000827.1:0-6082 GCA_036509605.1 Polyangiaceae bacterium
CGCAGCGGCGGCCCAAAGCGGCGCGCAATCACGCCTTCGGCCTCGACGATAGCGGCGTCGCAGGCGGCCGCGGCCAACGCGCTCAGCTCTCGCGCGGTCACTTCGATGCCCGCGCCGCCGAGCCGTACCGGCAATAGCTCACGCAAAGCAATGCGCGCCTTCTCCGCCCACACTTTGCGGCGCAGCGCAGACATGCCGAGCTCCGGGTTGTGCGGCGTGTCGATCGCTCGGCGGAGTGCCACACCCAGCTCGAGTCGCCTTCGGCGCGCGCGAAACCCTTCTTCTGCCAGAGCGTCGAGCGCGTCGTGTTGATAGCCTGCCGTTGGCGTCAGCGCAGGGAACGCCGAGCCCAAGAGCACGCCCAATGCCGAGCCCGCGCGGCCGCCCCGCTCAGCGAGCAGCATGCGCGCCCGCTCGGGGGCGATCGACAGGGCCAGATTTCGGAGCTCTTCGGCGAGGGTCACGGGGCTTTTCGCGCGCAATTCCCGCTCGGCGGGAGCCCTCGCAGCATAGCCTCTTGTCCTCGGGGCCGCCTGACCGTACGAAGTGTGCGGCATGCGCTTTTTGTGCGTTTCGGACATCCACGGACACGCGGCCGCTTTGGACGCGGTGCTCAAAGAAGCCGACAGCCTGGGTTGGGACCAACTCGTGGCCTGTGGGGACTTGTGCTTTCCAGGTCCGGCGCCGCTTTCGGTGTGGAAGACCTTGGTCGGCCACCGCGCGCTATGCGTGCAAGGCGTCGGGGACCGCGCGCTGGCCCAGGTCGATCCCAACAAGCTCAGCGCCACCACCGAGGTGGAGCGCAACCGCATCGAGCGACTACGCCAGGTGCAGAACGAGCTGGGCGAGCTGATCGTGAAACGCATCGGTCAGCTGCCCGCGATCGCCAACCTGCCGATCGAATCCGGCCACACCATGATCGCGGTGCACGGCTCGCCGCTCGATCCGAGCGAGCCGTTCTCGATCGACATGACCGACGACGAGCTGATCGCGCTGCTCGGCGACCAGCCGGGGGACATCGTCGTCTGCGGTGGCAGCCACGTGCCGTTCGATCGCGCGATCGCCGACGTACGCATCGTCAACGTGGGCTCGGTGGGCGAAGCGCCCGGCGGTGGCTACGCGAACTTCACGATCGTGACGACCTCGGCACTCGGTATCAACGTGCAGCAGCACGTCGTGCCACTCGAATAGCGCTCTGAGTTTTTTTTCGTGCTTCAGCGTTTGCGCGCGTCGAGCCCAGCGCGGAGCGCAGAGACGAGCTTTTCTACGCCTGCAACGCGCGCTGCCGTCGTGTCTGCGGCAGCGATGATGCGCACGATTTCAGTGCCGACGACCACGCCGTCCGCGCCCTGGGCGGCAGCGCGCTCGGCGTCGGCCGGCGTGCGAATGCCGAAGCCGATCACGACAGGCAGCTTGGTGCGCTCACGAATTCCGGCAGCGCGCTCTGCGGCTTCGGTGAGGGGAGCTGCGCCTGTGCCCGTCACTCCCGTCACCGATACGTAGTACACGAAGCCGCTGGCACTCTTGAGCAAGTGCGGCTCACGCTCGAGCCCCGTAGTTGGCGCGATCAGCGGAATCATGGCGAGCTGATTCTGCTTGGCGCGCGCGCGCAGCAGCGCGCCTTCTTCTGGCGGCAAATCCACGACCAAAAAGCCGTCTGCGCCGACGCGTAGCGCTTCGTCTGCGGCGCGCTCATCACCGTAGGCGACCAGCGGATTGTAATAAGTGAACACAATGATCGGTATTTGCGTCTCTTGGCGGATTGCTTCGGCCGCGCGCAATGCGGCGCGGAACGAACCGCCGTTGTGGATGGCGCGATACGCCGCAGCCGCAATCACCGGCCCGTCCGCCGTCGGATCGCTGAACGGCACGCCCAGCTCGAGCACGTCCGCGCCCGCGCGTGCTGCCGCGAGCGCACAAGCGATGCTGTCCTCGACGCTCGGATCGCCGATCGTTAGATAAATCACCAGCGCCGTCCGGCCTTCGGCGCGCAGCGCGGCCAAGCGTTGGTCTATGCGTTCGATCGTCATGCGTCGCTCCCGAAGCCTAGCTTTTCGCGCAGTGTGCCCAAGTCTTTGTCGCCGCGGCCGGATAGGCACAACGCGAGCCTCACCGGACGGCCATGCTTTTTCCGCTCGAGCTCGGCGATGTCCCGCACGCGCGCGAAGGCGTGCGCGGTTTCCAGCGCGACCAGCAGGCCCTCGGTGCGCGCGACCTGCTCCGTTGCGGCCAAGGCTTCAGCGTCGGTCGCGGACAGATATCTGGCGCGACCGGATTTCATGAGCGCGGCGTGCTCTGGACCGACACCCGGGTAGTCGAGCCCCGCGCTGACCGAGTGCGCTTCGACGATCTGCCCGTCGTCGTCGGCGAGCACCATGGTGCGTGCGCCGTGCAGCACACCGACGCGACCCGCGGTCAGCGTGGCTGCGTGCTTGCCGCTCGCGATGCCTTCACCCGCCGCTTCGACGCCGTATAGGGCGACCGGTGCGTCGGCCACGAACGCGCGGAACATGCCGATTGCGTTGGAGCCTCCGCCGACGCAGGCGATCACGGCATCCGGCAAGCCGCCGCTCTGACGATTGAATTGCACGCGCGCTTCGTCGCCGATCACGCGCTGCAGCTCGGAGACGAGCATGGGGTAAGGGTGGGGACCCGCGGCCGAGCCGACGCAGTAGTGCGTGGTGCGCACGTTCGTGACCCAATCTCGCAGGGCCTCGTTCATGGCATCTTTCAGGGTCTTCGAGCCCGATTCGACCGAAATCACCTTGGCGCCGAGCATCTGCATGCGGGCCACGTTCGGCGCTTGGCGGACGACGTCGACCGAGCCCATGAACACTTCACAGGGCAGGCCCATCACGGCGCACGCCGTGGCTGTCGCCACGCCGTGCTGCCCGGCACCGGTCTCGGCGATGATCCGCTTTTTGCCGAGCTTCTTCGCCAGTAGCACCTGACCGAGCGCGTTGTTGATCTTGTGCGCACCGGTGTGACACAGATCCTCGCGCTTCAACCACAGCTCGCCGATGGCCTGGTGATCGGGGTCGAGCGCCAGCGCTAGGCGATCGGCCCGGTACAACGGCGTGGGCCGGCCCACGTAGTGACGCAGCATGTCGCGCCATTCGTTTTGGAAGGCCGCGCTGAGCACGTGCTCGCGGTACGCCTTTTCCAGTTCCTCGAGCGCGGGGACCAGCGTTTCTGCCACGAAACGCCCGCCAAAATCGTCGTAGTAGCCCAGAGCAGAGACGGCCATATTGGGTCCCGGGATACTTTACGGGACCGGGTTTGTCGAGCCTACAGGCAAATCGCTGGCTTTCGGAACCAGGGAACAGGACATCCGGGTCGACGCGAGGCCAGCCTGAAAGGCGTCACCCTTGGCGGCCTCCTGCAGCGTGAGCGCGCGGCCCACCTCGAGCGAGCCAGTTGCTGACGGCGTCCGCGGCACGCGCCATTTGCGCAGCAGACCGTCGCTCTTCTCGAGCACCTCGAAGACCAAGAACGGGCCGTCGTCGAAGAAATTCTGGGCCACGAGCAGCTCATAACCGGGGCGGTGTTCGAGCAGCAGCGGCTGCCCGGTGCTCGTCTCGATCAGATCGACCGACGCAAAATCGGCGGCGATGTCCGCGTGAGCCGCGTCTTGGCAGACGCCGGGCAGGAACGTCGATAGCGTGCTGCTGTGCGCGATTGGGCCGTCACGCAGCGCGTACCCGCCGCGAAACGGCGAGCTCGAACAACTGAGCGCGCAAGCCACGGTCAGCAGGGCGCCGACGCGGGTCATCGCTGCCGTTCGGTGGCTCGCACGGCAGCGACGAAAGCGCGCACGCGCGCGGCGTCCTTCTTGCGCGGATTGCCGGGCAGCTCGACGCCGCTTGCTACATCCACTCCGAACGGATTTAGGGCGCGTACCGCGTCGGCAACGTTCTGCGGAGTCAGGCCACCGGCCACGATCAAGTCTCGGCGGGCGGTGAGGGCGGCGACCAGGGACCAATCGAACGTGTGTCCCGTGCCGCCGAGCACGCCCGGGGTACCGCTCTTGGCGTCGACCAGCAGCCGGTCTCCGCCGTAGTCGGCGGCCCGCGCCGCGTCTGTCGCGCTGCCGACGCCAATGGCCTTGAAGGCCTCAGGCAGCACCAATTCGAGATCTTCTGGCGGTTCGGAGCCGTGCAGCTGAAGCCAACGAATGCCGGTCTCCTCGCGCAAATCCGCCAGCTCGTGCGCGCTGCGATCCGCGACCACGGCCACCAGCTCGATGCGGTTTCCGACGGCGTCCGAGATGTGGGCGGCCGTAGCGCGGTCGATCACCCGCTTGGAGGTGCGCACGAAGTTGAGGCCGAGCGCGTCCGCGCCGGCCTCGGTGGCCAAGATCGCGTCCTCGACGCTCGTAATGCCGCAGATCTTCAGATAGGTCATGGCTGCGCTTCGCTACGCGCACCCGTCGCTACTCTATCTTGAGCAGCTCTTTGACGGTCGCAATGACTTGGGGAGCCTGAATCGGCTTCGTGATGTACGCATTCGCGCCCAGCTGCAGCGCTCGCTGGCGGTCCTCCTGCGAACCCTCTGTCGTGATGATCACGATCGGCGTGTCCTTGTGCACCGGATCGGTGCGCACGCGCTTCACCAACTTCAGGCCATCCATGATCGGCATGTTGATGTCGGTCACGATGATGTCGTAGCGGGCGGAGGCGAGCTTGCGCAGGCCGTCGACGCCGTCGTCTGCTTCAGTGACGCGGAGGTTCTTGACGCGCGCCAGTGCGAACACCAAGAGCTGCCGCATCATGGGCGAGTCTTCAACGATCAAGCAGGAGTATTCGGCCATGAGTCACACGCTGAGATCTAGAAACGCTTCGAGCCCCGGTAGTTTATGATCCGCCTGGGCGAACAAGCTCGCGGCGACGAGAGCTTGCGCCGCATGCTGGCCCAGTAGCTTGAATAGCTCGAAGTCGACCGTATCGAACTTATTTTTTTGAGCCAGAGTCGAAAAGATGGCGATTGTGCCGACCACCCGGTCGTCCACGGACAGCGGGATAACCGCGGGCGGGTTCTGGAGGGTGCCCTGGCTCGGGTCGGAATCCGCCACGCTGGCCGAGCCCTTTCGGAGCACGTCCCCGATGCGGGTGCCTGCGATTCGGACCGGAACGAGCTCGTGGCCCGCGACGCCCTCGGAAGCGATCGGGATCAGCTGCTCGCCTTCCGGATTCACTAAGTACATCGCGTAGCGCTCTGCGCCGACCAGCTGCGCCAACACCTCTTTGATGCGGCGCGTGACGCCGCGTGGCGACAAGCTCGAGTGCAGCTGGTTGGAGGCCACGAACAGGTTGGCTAGGTTGGCGAACTCGGATTCAACCTCTTGTACCCGCGCGGTGAATTCCGTGGTGATCGCTTCGGCCTGGTGAAAGCGCGAAACTAGCTCGCTTTTCTCGGATTCGAGCCGGTCGATCTTTTTCAGCAGCTCGCGCACCGCTTGGTCCGCTTCCACTTTGGCGCGCAGACCTGCGTTCTCGCTTTCGAGATCTTGCAGCCGCGTCTGCATGCGCTCGTGCTCCTTGAGAAAATCCTCGGTGAGCTGGGAGCCGCGCGAGAACTTCTTGAGGAACTCGTCGCGCTCGGTTTTCAGATCCGGGGCCGGTGCATCGCTGTCCGGGCTGCGAGTGCGCTTTTCCTTCGTCATCTAATCTCATCAGTATAGACGGACATCGGCGCGAGTCGCCGATCATTGCGGATAATATCAACTATTTCCGGTATTTATGTGGGGGCTGGTGTGACCTTTCGAGCGGCCTGGTATGCTTTACCGTTCATGGCGGAACAGAACCTTGCCCCGGAAGCGATCGACGGTTTACTCGAGGCGCACGACCTAGAGCGTGCTCGCGAGGCTCTGCTCGGCGTGCCCGCGACCGACGAGAGCTACTCGGTAGTCCGCATCAAGTTGGCGCTGCTCGACGGCTCGATGCCGTCGGGCGCTGCAATGCAGGCGCTGATTCAGCTGATGCGTCGCAACGCGGATTGGCCGGGCGCCAAGACGCTGTACCAGCAAGCGTCGACCGACGCGTTTCAAACTCGGCAGTCGTCGGTCTCGCATTCGCACCCGCCG
>DATCFJ010000828.1:0-3890 GCA_036509605.1 Polyangiaceae bacterium
GCTGCCGGTTGCGGTTGTGCAAACGCTGGCGGAGCAGCAGCTGGCGGCGGATACGCCGGCGGAACGGCCTGCGCTGGCGGCATGTACGGCGGCGGCGCTGCTGGCGCAGGGTAGCCCGGAGTTTGCGGCTGCCAGGCGGGCGGCGCTGCCTGTTGTTGAACAGGCGGCTGCGCGTACGCAACTTGCGGCGCCTGCTCAGGACGCGGCTGGTACGCCATAGCCTGTGAGGGCTGCGTTGCGGGCGGTGCGTGCTGCTGATAGCCGGGCTGCGCGAAGGGTTGGCCGCCAGCGACGGTCCCGGCGAACGGCGAGACCGCGGGCGCCTGCGGTTGTGCGAGCTGATGAATCAAGCTGAGCGATCCGGCGATCGCTTCGAGCGCTTGGTCGACTGCGGGGTGCTGACCCGCGCTGACCTGCAGCGTGGCCAGCGCTTGGCGCGCTGCGGCCAACGCAGCGGGCCCCGCCTCGGCGACTGCGCCGCCGTGGCTGGCCTCAATTCGATGCAGCGCGCTCATCGCGTGCGCGACTGGCTCTGCAACGGACATGAGCTGCGGCGGAACGCCGGGCATCTGCAAAGCACCAAGGCCACGGGCCAGATTCTCACGCGCAGCGCGGGCTGCCGTCACGGGATCGGACATCCAAACTCCTCCAGAATGGACCACTCTATCATTCGAGGTCCTGATTCCAAGTGCTCGATAAGATTGCGGCAAAAGACTTCGCTTGCCGACATCGGCGTCAACCGGCAAGGCTCGCGTCCCTGACGGCTCGGGCCAGCGCGTGCTCGTCAAGCTCGGGCTCGGGGGTCTCGCTGGCTTCGTCGGCTTCGTCTTCCTCAGCCAACCCGAGCGTCGCCCGCTCGACGGCGATCGCGCCGTCCGCTGTTCGGATGACGAGTGTCCCGGGTGTGCCCACGACTGCGGCTTCGCCCGGCTCGAGCGCGGTGACGAACTCGCTCGCAGCGCGCGCGCGCGTGGCGAAAAACGGCACTTCGCTCACTTCAACGGCCAAGCCGGGCACTGGCGAGAGCGCACGAATTCGGCGCAAGACGCGCTCGGTCGACCAATGCCAATCGACGCTCAACTCCCGGCCGGTCGGCTCGGGTGCCCAGGTGGCAGTGCTCTCGTCTTGTGCGGTTGGCGTTGGTGGATGGGAGCGCGCGAAGCGCCCCACCCCCTCTCTCAACAAGGCCAGCGAGGGTCGGTCGAGCGCGCGAGCCAGCTGCCACGAGTTGCGCCCGGCAATCGGGATCGCGCGTTGCAGCAAGATAGCGCCAGTGTCGTACTCTGGCTCCAACGTGTGCAGCGTCACCCCGGCCTGTTCGTCACCGCTGTCGATGCTCCAGAAATAGGGGTTGGGGCCGCGGTGGCGCGGCAGCAGTGACGGGTGCACGCCGATGCCGCCGCAGCGAGCTGCGCGGAGCCACTCGCTCGGCAAGAGCCGCGTCCAGAACCAGCTCACGATCAACTCGGGGCGCGAACGTTCCAGCGCTCGCCCCACCGTGTGGCTGAACACGGCGCCGTCGACGCCGCGCGCATCGAACAAGCGATCGGCCGCGACGCGCATGCGCACCCGTCGCCGACCGGGGGCTGAGAGCGGCGAGAGCACGCACGGATCCAGCTCGTGACCGTCTTGGAGCAGCAGCTGGGCGCCCAGCGGCAGCCCGAAGTACGCGACTTTCAATAGGCCTCGCCGCGGAGTGTGCCGAAAAGTTGTGCCTGGACCAAGCTCCCTGTTAACCACGAGCCGATGGAATTCGGCGGAAAAAGTCGCGCCTTTCGTTCGGCGCTGCGCGAGGGTAGCCGCTTCGATCCTGCCGCGTCGCACCGGCCGGTGCTGACGTTCGAAGCCGTACACAAGGCTTATCGCGCGGATTGCCCGGTATTGCGGGGCTTGAACCTGGAGATCGCCCGCGGCGAGTTCGTGTTCATTACCGGCCCTTCCGGAGCCGGCAAGAGCACCCTGCTGCGCCTGCTGTACGCGGCCGAGAATGTGGATGCCGGGCGGATTCTGTTCTTGGGTCGCGAAATCGGTCGCCTCACGGACGCCTCGATCCCGTTCTTGCGCCGCAACATCGGCATCATTTTTCAAGACTTCAAGCTGGTCAAAAACTGGAGCGTGCTCGACAACGTCGCGCTTCCGCTTGAAGTTTTGGGGCTGCCGCCGCGCGTGATTCGGACGCGGGTCGGCGAGGTGCTCGAGCGCGTCGGCTTGGCCGGTCGCGGCGCGGATCTGGCCAGCGTGCTTTCCGGCGGCGAGCAGCAGCGCGTGGCGATCGCGCGCGCCATCGTCGGTGAGCCGGCGCTGCTCTTGGCCGACGAACCGACCGGAAACCTCGATCCGCAACTGGCAGTCGACATCCTCGGCTTGCTCGAAGACATCAATGAGACCGGCGTCACGGTGCTGTTCGCGACGCATGATCGTTCGCTGCTCGACGTGCGCCCGCGGCGCGTGGTCGTACTCGACGAGGGCAAAGCCACGGATGTGCCCAACGGCCTCGACGAGCTGAATGAATCGAACGAGCTGAACGAATCGAACGAGCTGAACGACGCACCGGAATTGGTCGGTAGGCGCGTCGCGTGAGCACGCCCGAGCAGACGAGGATCGCATCATGACCCCCATCGAACGAGCTTGGCGCGGCACTAAAAACGATTGGCGTCTGCACGCGTTGAGCGTCTTCTCGGTGGCCGTCGCCTTCGTGTGCTTGGCTTCGGCGTTGCTGGTCGTGGTCAACGTGAGCCACGTGCGCGATCGCTGGTCCTGCACGGGTCGTGCGTCGGTGTACCTGAAAAAGGGCGCCGAGCGCGAGCAGATCGCGACTATCGAACGCGCGTTGCGAGCGAGCGACGGCGTGACCAACGTAAAGTTCGTGTCCAGCGACGACGCGCGTCACGAGATGACCGGGCAGACCGATGACCCCATCATCGACTCGCTACCGACGGAAGCATTTCCGGCTTCCCTCGAGGTGAGTGTGCAGAGCGAGGTCGCCGCGGGCCGGCTGGAGAAATTAGCGGCGCAGCTCGGCTCGTTGCCCGCGGTCGATCGCGTGGAGACCTATGCGGCTTGGAGCGATCGCCTCGCGGCGCTCTTAGCCGGCGGAGTGACGGCCTCGGGCTTGCTTGCGCTGGTGGTGTTGGCAGCGGTGGTCAGCGTCGTCTCGTCCACGATCCGGCTTGCGCTGCAGCGGCGGCGCATCGAGGTCGAAGTGTTGAAATTGGTGGGCGCCACCGACGACTACGTGCGCCGCCCGTATGTGGTGGAAGGCGCAGTCCAAGGCGGGCTCGGTGCGCTGCTGGCGATCGGGCTCTTGGGCACCCTGTTTGCGATCGTCGAGAGCCGCTTCGATTCGAGCTTTGCGACGCTGATCGGTATGACGCCATCGTTCTTGCCCTGGTCGGTTGCGCTCGCGCTGATCGTGTCTGGGGCGGCGCTCGGTGCCATCGCCGCATTGCTCAGCGTGCGCAGGTTGCTCAGCGCATGAAGCCGAAGCTCGCTTCGTTTGCCGGCCTGATGCTGATCGCGGCTAGCGCGGCGGCGCTCGGTGCACCCGCAGATGCTCCGCAATCGCCGTTACCGGCGGCGCCCGCCCAAAGCGATGGCGCGCAGCGCGATCTCGGTGGTGACTCGGAGCGGCGCCTGAGTGAGCTCTCGCGCCAGACGCAGGCGGGTCGCGCCGAGCTCGAGCGGCTTGGCAAAGAGTCGGACGCGGCGCACGCGCGAACCGTGACGCGCGGCCGCGTCTATGTGCGCTTAGCGAGAGCGGGATTATTGCCAGTGGGCGGCGGCTTCGAGGCGCTGGTCGACCACGCGGTGAGGCTCGAGCGCCTGCGCAGCGCGATCGGTCGCGACGAGGCGCTGGAACGCGATCTCAGCGCGCGTCGTGTGGCTCTAGG
>DATCFJ010000829.1:0-2701 GCA_036509605.1 Polyangiaceae bacterium
CGCGGCGCGGAGCATGCCCGCCCACGCCCGGCACTTCGATTTCCTCATCGTCCGAGATCATACGACCGAGCGCGCAACCGTAGTTGCGCTTCAGGCGCTCTGCTTCGGCCATCGGCGTGCGTAGACCCGCGGCGACGTCACTCGTAATGTTATTGCCGCCCGCCGGGATCACGCTGGTGTGCGCGATGCCGCCGTCGACGTACAAGAGCAAGTCCGTCGTGCCGCCACCGATGTCGATTACGGCCACGCCGATCTCTTTTTCGTCTTCGCTGAGCACGGCGTCCGAGCTCGCCAGGGGCTCGAGCACGACGTCCGCGACGTTCAAGTTGCAGCGCTCCACGCAGCGGATCACGTTCTGCACGCAAGACGTGGCCGCAGTGACCAAGTTGACGCGCACCTGCAAGCGCACGCCGCTCATGCCTATCGGATCGCGGATGCCGTCTTGGTTGTCGACCGCGTACTCGCGCGGCAGCGCGTGCAGGATCATCCGGTCAGCGTCGACCGGAATGGCACGGGCGCCTTCCAGCACGCGGTCCAAATCGGCTCGGGTCACTTCGCGGCCACTGATGGCGCACACGCCGTCCGAAACGTGGCTCTTGATGTGGCTACCGGCGACGCCGGCATAGACAGTCTTGATCTCGACGCCGGCCATGGTCTGGGCGGCTTCGATCGCTTCGCGGATCGAGCGCACGGTCCACTCGATATTGCTGACGACACCCTTGCGCAGACCGCGGCAAGGAACATTGCCCACGCCGAGAATGGTGATGCCATCGGCATCGACTTCGCCCACCACGGCCGAAACCTTCGTGGTGCCGAGATCGAGTCCGACGACGATCTCACTGGAAGTTAGGGGGCTTTTCATGATCGGTCAGCAGCTCCGTAGTCAGAGTGGCGGCTCTTCGAGACTCGGCCGACGCTGCCACGCGGCACTCCCTGGGGCCAAATTTTGGCGCACAAATTCGGGGCTTTATCCGGCGATTTGTGGGTGCTCATCGCATCCTCACCACGACCCGCTCGGGGTGCGCCTGGTTGTCCAAGAACACGATGCCCGGCGTTCGGCCCTTTTTGCGCAGCTCGCCTACAACCTCTTCGGCCATCAGGAGCTTCTTGCGCCACGGGCCGGTGCCGAGCTCGAGCGTCACGCCGTCCTTGCCGCAGGTCAGGGTAACATCGCCGGCGTCGGCCAAATGCACCTCTTCTGCGGGGTAAACCTTGCTCAACGGCACTCGCTCGAACTGGCGCAAGACCTCGAGGCCAGTCTGAATGCGCTCGATCTCGCGCGTGCGATCCCGAGCCAAGTTCTCGGGCGAAGCGCCGGTGATCAACGGCAGGTCGTAGGGATCCCCGGGCTCTACTTCCTTGAACGGCACCCCTTCCCGAGTCACCAGGTAGATGTGCTCGGCCAGGGCGACGACCGCCGCGGCCTCCCGCTCGGTCAGCTCCACGCGCAGCGTGCTGGGCAGCCGGCGCGTCACTTTGACCTCCGAAATCCAGGGATTTTCGAGCAATTTCTTCTCGGCCGCGTCGGTGTCGAGGGCGAAAATATTGTCACCCAAGTTGACCCCGGCCTGCGCCTTCACCTGCTCCAGGCTGCTCCTCTTGGCGCCGACCAAGTCGACCGTGTGAATCGCGAAGCGCGGGCTGGTCAGCGCGTAGTGGTGAGCGCTCCAGGCCACTGAAAGCGACGCGCCGACCACGACGGCCAACCCGGACGCGAGCTTCAGGGCCGACCAAAGCAGGGCACCGACCGAACGCGGGCCTTTTAACTCTGGGCTCGAGCCGTGCCGAGAGCCCACTGCCTTGGCTTGAACCGCCCCGGGTGCGGGGCTTTCGCCAGGCGCGTAGCCCTCTGCGGGCGCCAAAACGCCAGAGCCGTGCAGCCGGTCATGATGATGCAACGTCATGGTTTGCTCCCGCTCCCGGAGGCGCGAGCTCGGAGCGAGCTTGCCACGACGCCCAAGATTTTGTTGATGTCGCCCGCGCCGAGCGCGATGACGACATCCCCGGGCCGGGCGGCGCGCGCCAGCTCTGCCGACATTGCTGCGCGATCCGGGGCATATTTGACGTTGTGGTGGCCGTGCTCGGCGATCGCGTCGGCCAAGTGCTGCGAGGTAATGCCCGGAATCGGCTTCTCACCCGCGGCATAGATGTCGGTCAAAAAGAGCTGGTCCGCGTTGTTGAACGCGCGCGTGAACTCGTCGAACAGGTTCTCGGTGCGCGTGAAGCGGTGCGGCTGGAACGCGACCAAAATTCGACCTTCGTAGGCGCGTCGGGCGGCGTTCAGGGTCGCCTCGACTTCCGCCGGATGGTGCCCGTAGTCGTCGACCAGCGACACGCCGTCGATCTCGTCGACTACCGAGAAGCGGCGCGCGACGCCGTGGAACGTCGCCAGCGCTTCCTTCACGACGTCGAGCGGCACTTCGAGCTCATCGGCCACGGCGATGGCCGCCAACGTATTCAGCACGTTGTGCTGGCCGGGCATGCGCACCGTGAACTCGCCCAGCGGCTTGTCGCGATTGAACGCCACAAAGCTCGTGGAAAGACCGCGAAAGCTGAGCGAGCGCGCGTGGTACGTAGCTTGCGGACTGAGCCCGTAGGTGACGTGCCGGCGTTGCACACGGGGCAGCAGATCCTGAACGTGCGGGTGGTCGAGGCACAGCACCGCCAAGCCATAAAACGGCACCTTCTCGATGAACTGCAC
>DATCFJ010000830.1:0-7713 GCA_036509605.1 Polyangiaceae bacterium
CGGCTTGTCGCGCGGCAGCGCGCGCGCCGTGGCCCACGTCGGTGTCGAGCTGCTGCTCGACGCCGCGCTGGTCACCGATCACGCAAACGAGGCGTATTTGTCGGCGATCGAATGTGCATTGACGACGCGCGTGACGGACCACATTGAATGGCAATCGAGCGATGGCCAATTGCGCTTCACACACCTCTGCCACAGCTTGGCCACGCGCGGCGCGGTTCGCGCCGACACGTCGCCAGAGCACATCGCGGAACGCCTGCGCAACATCCTCGCCAGCCGCCCGCGCCTGGCATTGGACGACGCGGGCCAATCCGTTGTACGAGACTGGGCCGTGACCACACGCCCGTTGATTGTATCGGGCGCGCCCCTGCTACTCCGCGAAGTAGAGCAACGTTTGGAATCGGCGATTTAACTTGGAAAGGTACTCTATGCGCTTCACGCAAACCTGCGTCGTACTCGGAATGCTGGCCGTGCCGGCCCTGGCCTCTGCTCAGAGTGAGATCAAACAGCCTGGCAACCACCCGCTGTACGCCGCCGAGCTCGAGCCCCACTTAATCGTCGAGTGGGACCAGTACACGGCGTGCGCGAGCGACAGTTTCGGGCCCGGCTTTCGGGCTGCTATCCCGTTCCTCGACAACGGGCCCATCCCCAAGATCAACAACAACATGGCCATTGGCTTTGGCTTGGACTGGGCTCACTCCGGCGCCAACAACGCCTGCGGCCTGTATCGGAACCCCAACGGCGCCTACTACGGCAACGGCTTCACGGCCGACGTCTGGTCGATCCCAGTGGTCGTGCAGTGGAATTTCTTCCTGCTGCGCAAGATCAGCGTGTTCGGTGAAGGTGGGCTCGTGCTCCAACACACCCGCTTCGACAACGGCTACGTCGGCCAAGGCTGCAACGGGCCGAACGGCTTCTGCACAGGCACGGGCAGCGACAATTCGGTCAACCCCTCCTTTTCCGTCGGCGGGCGCTTCCTGATTTCGGACTCGTTCGGCTTCCTGGTTCGGCTCGGCTATCCGTACTTCTCGGCTGGCGTCTCTATCTTGCTGTAGGGTTACCGGCGCGGCTCGGCCTGGCCGGGGCGCCAGCTCTGCTCATGGAACACCGCGCCCCGCCCTCGACCAACATCGCCGCCACGATCTTTCGCGATCTGCGCAGTCAGATCTTGAAGGGGGTGCTGAAGCCGAGTGAGCGTCTACCCGGCGAGCGCGAGCTGGCCGCGCAATACGGCACGAACCGCAACACGCTACGCGAAGCCGTGCGCATGCTCGAACAGGCCAAGCTGGTCACGGTGCGCCACGGCCAAGGCGTGACCGTGGCCGACTTCCGCAAGACGGGCACCATGGAGCTCTTGCCGCCGTTCCTCGAGAACACGGGCAACGCCGCGGAAATTCACGCGCTCTTGGAAGACATTTTGCCTGCGCGCCTGCTCGTGCTCGAGTTCGCGACGCGGCTGGCAGCGAAGCGCGCCAGTACAGACGACATCGCTCGCTTGCGTGACATCACCGAGCTGCTGATCGCGGCATTCGAGCGCCGAGATCCCGTAGTCATCGCCCATGGGTTCCAACGTTGGCTCGATGCGTTGCTGGACGCCGGGCATTCGGTCGCCGTGCGTTGGATCGCCAATCCGTTTTTGGATGCGTACCGCGAGCTACTCGATCGCTTTCCAGCGTTGTGGATGCTCGAGCCGAGTTTTCCGCAGCATTTGCGGGACCTAGTCACCACGCTCGAGGCTGCCGACGAAGAGAAGTCGATCGCCGTGACGCGCGACTACTACCGCCGCGTCGACACCATGCTGATGCGCGCGTTGGCGAGCTTGGTGCCGAAAGGCTAGCGCGCTAGAGGGCGCGTTCCGCCTGCGTTCAGCACGCGCTCGGCTCGCGTCAGCCAGTCGCGAATGCGCAATGGGACCTGCGCGGGCGAAGCGGGCGCGACAGGCGCAGGCAGCGGGACACTCGATTTCGTCGACCAAAATAGCAGCGGACCGCCTTCGCTCGCGCGCAGCCCAGCGATGACGCGAGCCGCGGCTTTGGCGCTGTACGTGCCGTCGAGCGCGGGCAGGCTCAACGCTCGCCAGAGCGCCTCGGCTTCGTCGCCCGCCGCGCTCGGTTCGCCATAACCGGGGCCGAGATAGCGCCCATCGACCTCGAAGCGCAGGCCAAGCTGAGCCCGCGCGAACAGCGGCAGCTTGCCGTCGCTGAGAGCGTGAAGCAGCTGCGCCGTTCGCACAGCCAGACTGAGCACGCGAAAGCGGCTGGTCACGGGCCACGGCGACACGCGCACCGAAGTCAGCCAAGGCTGCGTTTCAGCGGTAAAACCGCGGCCAAAGTGCGCCGCCAAGGTTAGCCCCACGAGCAAGCCCGCCGACGTGCAGGTCGACCCCACTCCGACTATCACCCGCCGCGGCAGCGGCAGCTCACCCGCCGCGATTTGATGGCCAAGCTCAAGGCCCGCCGAGACGTAGCCGAGGGCGCCGAGCGGCGTCGCGCCACCGGGTGCCATCACGTAGGGCGCGTTCGCGCCGCGAGCGAACCACGCCATCCCGAACGGAACCGCGCTCCAATGTGGGAGAGCAGACAACCTTGCCCCACTCCACGCCAGCGCACGCAAATTGGCAAAGGCGGCCTTCGAGATCGGTTGCGGAAACAACAGAGCCTGAGGCTCGAAGCCCGCGCGAGGCGCGTGCAACGCGCTAGCCAGCGCGTGATTCGAGCCGAACGCACCGGTTGCCATCACGCTCGCGTGGCCGGCGGCGCGAGCTTCGCCGAACAGCAACTCGAGCGTGCGGACCTTGTTGCCGCCATAAACGGGCGACGAGACGTCGTCGCGTTTGACCCACCCCTCGGCACTCGCTCCAAGCTCACGCGACAGCACCGCGAGCGACTCGACCGGCGTCGGGAAATTGCCCAGCGCAACTCGCGCGACGCGCCGCTCGAGCGCGGGCAGCTCTTCGAAGAGCGCGAAGCTCACCAAGGCAGCCTAACCCTCATGCCAGGCGCCAGGCCATCGAGCAGCGCGCGGAGCAGAACCGCGATCGCTATGCATTTGAACACTGTATTTCTGTTCGGGACGGTGTTAGTCGTGGCGACTTCCAGTCGGGTGATCGGGATGCCCAAGAACTCAAAAAAGCCCAAGAACAAGGCCGCGGCGCGCGCTGCGCGCCCCAAAGTGAAGCCCGCGCGCCCCAAGGCGAAGCCAGCGCGGACGCTCGCCAAGCGTTCAGCACCAGTGCGGTCGATCTCCAAGCCCAAGGCACAACCGAAGGCCAGCGCGAAGCCCAAAGCCAAGCTCAAGCTCAAGCCCAAAGCCAAGCTCAAGCCCAAAGCCAAAGTGAAGGCCGTGCCGAAGCCGCGCATCGCCGAGGCCACGCCAGCACGCACGCTGATCTTACCGCCGAAGCCGAGCAAGCCTGCCCTGCGTCTGGTCGTCGCGCCTGCACCGCGTGCGCCGCGCGAGGCCGAGCTAGCGGCAGCCGCGCTAGGGGCTGCTTCGCTGCCGCCTTCACACAGCCAGCCGCGCGTCGCCAACCGAGCTTCCGCCACGATGCTACCTGCAAGCTTGGCGGCGAGCCCGGCGCACAGTATGCGCCCGCGCACGCCGCGCGAAAAGGTCACAGTAGATACGTGGCGGCGCGTCGACGAAGCCGCCAAGCGCCTGAGCCACAGCAGCTTGAACGACGAACAACGCTTCGCCGTCCGCGCTGCGCTCGAAGGTCAAGACAGCTTAGTCGTGCTGGCCGACGACGAGCGCGCGCTCGCTTGCTACGAGCTCCCTGCGCTGCTGCTCCTGCAGCCCACGGTGGTTCTGTCGCCCATCGCGTCGGAGCTCAAGGCCCAAGGGGAGGCCCTAAATCAGCGGCGAATTCCCGTGGTTTGTCTGCTTCCTGAGCTATCTGGACCGGAGCGCAGTGAAGCGCTGACCCGCGTCGCACGGGGCGGGGCGTTGCTCGTCCTAGCCACCCCCGAAGCCCTGCGCGAGGCAGACGTCAAGCAAGCGCTCGGCAAATCCGGCATCGCGCTGTTCGTGGTGGAGGAAGCGCATTGCGCTTCGGACTTAGCGCATGAGCTGCGGCCTTCGTACGCCGAGCTCAGCAGCACGTTGCAGTCCTTCGGCTCACCGCCGGTGATGGCGCTGGCGCGCGTGGCGTCCAGTGCCGTGCGGCGGGACATCTGCGAGCGCCTCGCGTTGACGGCTCCGGTGACAGTGCAGGCCCCCGCCGTGCGCGAGAATCTGCGCATCATAACTAAGTTGCCCCGCGGCGAAGCGCGTCAAGCCGCGCTCGTGCGTTTGGTGGGCCGCTTGCAGCTGCCCGGCATCGTCTTTTGCGCTACGCCGCATGACGCTGACAGCGTGTACTCCGCGCTGCGCGCCGCCGATGTCTCGACTCATCGCTATCACAGCGGTATGACCCCGAGCGACCGCGCAGCCGAGCTGCTCAACTTCACGTTGCCCGGGCAGCTCGCGGTGATGGTGGCCGTCAGCGCGTTCGCGCCGGGCAGCGGTTTGCCCGGTTTGGGCGAGCCAACAGGCAGCCTGACGGGCTTCGGGCGCGGCGCCGGCAAGCGGGATCTACGCTTCGTCGTGCACTACCAGTCGCCCGCGTCCATCGAGCAGTACGTGCGCGAGATCCAACGCGCCGGCGGCGACGGCTTGCCAGCCACCTGCGTGCTGCTGCACGAATCCAGTCACCGAAGCCTGCATGAGGTCATGCTCGCCCAGCAGCGCTTCCGTGCCACGCACCTGGCCGAGCTTGGGCGCGCGCTCGAAGCGCCCGTCCTCGAAGGTCGCCCGGTGACGCTCGAAGCGCTCGCGCTCGGCACCGGTCAAAGCCGGCGCACGACCGATCGCCTGACCGCATTGCTGGCCGATGCCGGCGTCGTCTCGCGGACCGGTGGTTGGGTGCGCGTGCTGTGCTCGGCGAATGACCTGCTCCTTGCCTGCCGCAAGCTCGGCGCGCAACTCTACGCACTGCGCGAACAAGACGGCCGTCGCTTGGCCGCGGTCACCGCCTTCGCGGAGAGCACCGAGTGCAGGCTCGCCTACTTGAGCAAGCACCTCGGCGAAGCCGTCGTCCACAACTGCGGGCGCTGTGACGTCTGCTCGAGCGAGCTCTTGGCCAGCCAGGAGTCGATCGCACCGCAAGCGTCCGCACGGCGCGCCGTGGTTCAAGAGTTCTCGGTCTCCGTCCACGCGCCGAGCCCAGAATACGCGAGCGCGCCGCACAGCGGCATCCAAACAGACGGCGCGCCGCTGACCGCAAAATTGGCCGATTTCGGGCGCTAGTAGGACGGCCCGGAACTCCGTTCCGGGTTGTCGTACGTCACGACAGATGGAGTAGTGAGGTTGGATGTGCCGTGCTGAAGGATTTCTGCGACCCTCACCCGTGCACCCGTGGGGGTCGCGGAAATCCGGAACGCACTTCCGAGCCGAGGTACTAGTCTCCGAGGCGGTCGCTGACCGCGCGCGCGAACTCGGTGGTGCCCAGGAGCCCGCCGATATCGCGCGTTTTCTGGCCTTCTTCCAGGGCGCGATCGTAAGCGCGGCGAATTCGTTCGCCGGCAAGGCGACAGTCATCATCGCCGCGGGTGTCTGCCAAGTGCTTGAGCATCATCGTCGCGCTCATCAGTAGCGCCAACGGATTCGCTAGGTTCTTACCAGCGATGTCCGGCGCGGAGCCGTGCACGGCTTCGAACACCGCGTCGTCGTCACCGATGTTCGCGCCCGGAGTGACGCCTAAGCCGCCGACCAGACCGGCGCACAAGTCTGAGCAAATATCGCCGTACAGGTTCTCACACATCACGATGTCGAACTGCGTCGGGTCCTGCACCATGCGCATTTGCGCTGCGTCGATGATGACCTCTTCGTATTCAATGTTCGGGTAGTCGAACTTGTGCACCTTGCGCGCTTCGTCGAGCAACATGCCGTCGCTCATTTTCATGATGTTCGCCTTGTGAAAAACGCTGATTTTGCGGCGTTTCCGGTGCGTTGCGTAGCGAAAGGTCCAGAGCGCGATGCGGTGGCAGGCAACGCGCGTCGCGACCTTCATGCTCACCACGACGCCGTCGGTGATCAGGTTCTCGATACCACTGTACAAGCCCTCGGTGTTCTCGCGCACGATCACCAAGTCGACGTTGTCGAAGCGCGTCTTCACGCCGGGCATGTTTCGAACTGGTCGCACCGCCGCGTACAAATTCAACGTGCGGCGCAACGCCACATTCACCGAGCTGAACCCCTTGCCCACCGGCGTCGTGCACGGTCCCTTGAGCGCGATGTGATGTTGACGAATCGCGGCCAGCGTCGACTCCGGCAAAGTGTCCCCGAGCTTCAGATCGAGCGCGGTTTGACCGGCGTGGTGCGTCTCGAAACGAACCGGCGCCTTCGCGGCTTCGAGCACGCTGAGCACAGCGTCACTGACTTCCGGCCCGATGCCGTCTCCCGGGATCAACACGGCAGTGTGAATGGTCATGGATCCTCCGTAATACAGATCTACAGGCAGCGGGAGGCTTGGCCCGAAAATTCCGCGGCGTTTCGTTTCCGCCGGGGGTCCAATTGCGAAAGGGCTAGTCAGCGCAAGTGAGTTGAAGTTCAGTATTTTGCGGCGGCGCTGCACTAGCCCACGCCGTGCAAGACGACAGCTTCGAGCACGTCGGCAGCACCAGGCGGCGGACCCAGCTCGGCGACGGCCTGCAGCAGGCGAGCCAGCTCCAGCGGCTTGGTCAGTACCGGCTGCGGCTGGTGCGCCAAGAACGCCTGCGCGTCGCTCGCGCACACGCCGCCGGTCAGGAACAGCATGCGTTGCGCGAGGTTGGGCCGGTCGTGCTGCAGCTTGGTGTACAAGGCTTCACCCCCGCCGTCGGGCATCATCACGTCACACACGATAACGTCGACCGAGTCGCCTTGGAGCGCGGCCAGGGCTTGCTCCACGCCGTTCGCGGTCACGACGTCGAACGCGCGCGAGAGCGTGCGCTGGGTGGCCCGCCGCACTACGTCGTCGTCGTCCACGAACAAAAGGCGCTGACGGAGCGGCGGCATGGTGGTGTCGGACGCGGGCTCCTCGCTGGCCTCCGCCGCGAACAGTAGGGACAGCTGGGCTTCGGTGCCTTCGTCTAGAGTGCTTTCGAAGCCGAGCGTGCCGCGCATCGCTTGAACCAAGCCGGCAGAAACCGCGAGCCCGAGACCTGTGCCCTTGCCGAGCGCTTTGGTCGTGTAAAACGGCTCGAACAGGCGGGCGCGGGTCTCTTCGCTCATGCCCTCACCGTCGTCCTTGACTGTGAGGCGCACGCGTTCACCGCGCTGCGTCGCCGAAATGCGCACGCGGCCAGTCTCGCGCGATTCTGGCACCGCTTGATAGGCGTTCACGAGCAGGTTGGTCAGCACCTGCTCCAGCATGTAGCGGTCGCCGCGCGCGCACAGCTCATCTGGCACGTCGACCTCGAGCTGGATGCCCGGACGGCGACTGCTCTCGGCAACTCCCACCGCATTCTTCACCGCGAGCGCCACACGACACGCAGCTGTCGTGGCTTCGCCGTGCGCGGCGGCGCGGCTGGCATCGAGCAAGCGGTGCACGATGCGCTTGATGCGTTCGATGGCCACCAAGCTGTCGTCTACAGCACCGCTCACCTCCTGAAAGCTCTGTCGCCGCAGCAACGTGCGCTTCAGAAATTGCAGATTGCCGAGGATGGCCGAGAGCGGATTGTTGATCTCGTGGGCGAC
>DATCFJ010000831.1:0-3343 GCA_036509605.1 Polyangiaceae bacterium
GGCGTTCCGCGTCGCATAGGCGTGCACACCCTTGGGGGCAGACGTCACGCTGAGCAGGCTCGGCCCAGAGTGCGCCGCGAACAGCTGATAGGCGTAATATTGGGGGCGCGGCGCGTGTGCCGGCGGCATGCCAATCAAGCCGAATTTGCGCGTATCATCGTCCGCGAGGCACCACAGGGCCGTGCTGCGCAGCGAAAGCTCCTGAGCCGCCCCGAGGATATCCACCGCCCACAGCGCGGAGGGCACCGTGCCTGCGACCGCCGGCGGGGGGGCGCTCGGCAATTCGTCGTAATCGATATTCATTTCGGTGAAGGCGAGCGGCTTGTCGCCGTGCCCCGTGGCTTGCATCAGGCCGCGCACGTACTTCACCGTATTCCTGAAAGCCGCAACGTCGGCTTCAGCCGCAGCGAGCGTTGCTGCCTTGGCCGCGAACGGATAACGGTGGATGGCCACGATATCGAACAGCTCGCCACAGCTCTTGAGCACCGGAGTCAGCCAATTGGCGCTCGCGGTGTATTGATATGCCAGATCGGGTCCCACGATCTGAATCGTCGGATCCACTGCCTTCATGGCCGCCACGTAAGCCCTGGCTGAGGTGCAGTAAGCTTCGGGTGTGTAGCCGACGATGGCGGGGGCGCTGTTGTCGCTCAGGCTTCCCTGCCGCGCGTACAAATCGGGCTCGTTGCCGACCGAGAAATACTTCACGCCGTATTTCTTGGTGAGGTTCGCGTAGCTGACCATCGCGGCGGCGGTGTCGGCCGTGGGCGGCTTGCCCGAGATGTCCGCCAGTAGCGGCACCTGAAGCAACGGCTGCGCACCGATGGCCCGCGCATAAGCGACCGCGCGATCGAGCTGGGCATTGTCGAACGGATCGGGGGTGTTCGCGTCGTTGTTGTAGCCGCCAATGCGCATCAGCTCGAACGCGAGCGGGGCAACTTGCGCGTCCGTGCCACTCACCGGATCGCCCCACGTTGGGGTCCACATCCAATAATTGACCGAGCGCGTCGTGGTCACCGGGGTGCGCGTCTTGGCCGAAACCAGAACCGCTTCAGTGGCGCCCGTCTCGCCGCCAGCTGCTTGCCCGGCACTCCCCGCGGGCGCGCCACCGCCCCCCGTGCTGCTCTGCCCTGCGGCAGCAGCAGCCGCCCCGCCCGCTCCCGGGCTTGCGTGGCCCGCGTCGCACCCGGTACCGACCAGAGACAGCGCGAGCAGCGCCAGGGGTACCGCGTTGAGACCGGCTTGACTCGAGATTCGTGGACCGTGGGCTACTGACACCGCCGTTCCATACGCCCCAGCGGGCAGCCGGTCTTCGCATTGTGTGACCTGCGTACGGATTTTTCGCGTGCCGGAGCGAACGGCGGCAGGTCACGTGCTAGGAAAGGGCGTGGCACAGCCCACGGCGCTGTTTCAAGAACATTACCTGCTGCCGTCCACGGTGCACGGCGCCATTTGGCCGCTCTCGCGTGATTACCCGAAGCCGCGCCATTTTCATGCTCAGCTCGAGCTTTTGGTGCTCGTGCGCGGCCGCGCCCAGGTGCGCATCGGTCGTACGCTCCACACCGCGCACGCCGGCCAGCTCGTTTGGCACCTGCCCGGTGTAGAACACGTGTTGCACGAAGCATCGGCGGACTGTGATCTGCGCGTGCTCCACATCGAACCTGATTTATGCGCCGCGGTCGTGCGTGAAGTAGCCCCATTGGCGCCCGCCGCATCCCACCCCGTGACCCGCACTGCCTCGCTCTTCGATTGGACGCGACCTCTGGGCGAGCTGGCATCAGGGCGACCGGTCGTCGAGCTCAAGCAGCGCGATCGCGATCTTCTGCTCGACCAATGCGATGCCACCTGTGTGGATCCCGCGCTGAGCGCGAGTGAGGTGTCGGCGCGCTTGCGCGCTGCCTTGTCCACCGCCTTGCGCGCCACGCTGAGCGATCACGACGATCAACGTGCGCTGTCCTTGGTCGAGCTCGCTTCCTGCTTGCTACTCGAAAACCCGGGCCTGGAGCGAGCGCAAGTGTGCCGCGCGCTCGACGTGAGCGAGGGTTACTTATCGCGCCGCTTCCAGCTCGAGCTTGGCATTTCGTTCTCGGAACAGCGGGCTCGTTCGCGCATCTGCCGCTTCGTGAGCCAAGTGGCGCGGAACGGCACGAGCTACCTCGAGGCCGCGCTCGAGTCAGGGTTCGGCAGCTATTCACAGCTGCACCGCAGCTTTACGCAAATCGTATGCACGAGCCCGCGAGCATATTTTTCGCCCACGCTGCGCAACCTTCGCGCCAATCGACTCACTTACCAGTAGGGCTTGAACTGCCCCCTCGCGAAGCGGCGCAGCATGCACTGGCACCCGTCGGTGCTCGCTCGCTCCGCGAGCTGCGCGCCGCCGACCTCCCCCCGAGACCGTGCTCGCGGCTTCGCCGCTGCGCGCGGCCACGTGTGAGCGCTTCCTCGGCAGCGTGCGACGCGAGTGTCTCGATCACGTCATCTTCTTGAGCGAGCGCCATCTCCTCACAGTGCTCGCCGAGTACATTCGCTATTTCAATCAAGCCCGGCCCCATCAAGGCTTGAACCAAAACTCACCCACCGGTCCTCGGCTACCAACGCTCGCTGGCGAGGTGATCGCTTTTCCCGTGCTCGGCGGCATCCATCATGACTGTCGACGTGCCGCGTGACTGAACTGCTCTGCCCCCGACGCTGCGATCCTGCAAAGTAGCCAGCAGGGTCCTGTCGAAGAGGTTTCAGCGCTAACCGCCCAAACAGAAGGCGCTGTCCGCGCAGAAACCACTGACGCAGGACTTCCCGTCGCACATAGTACTTTGTACACACGACACGGTGCACAAGCAGGCGTCCTCGCGGCGGCCACGCCGGATCGCGTTTAGATGCCCTATTCTCGCAGCTGAAGCTAGCTCTCGAACGCTGCGAACGCATGGCGCTCGCGTGGACCGACGAGCTCGCCGTGATCGACGCACGCTTGCATCAACACGCCGAGACGAGGCAACGCGTAGAATTCGGGCGTGCCGTCTCCGCCGGGAACGTACACGCCGTCGAGGAAGACCGCGTGCAGATGCGGGTTGAGCTTCAAATCGGATGAAGCACGCTGCACGGCGACGACCGCGCCGGCGACGCGAGGCTGCGTGACGGAAATCTGGGATCTGCACCTAAGCAGGCCGTGCTCGACTGGTGGGCACGCCAAGCGAGGATGCGCAGAACCCTCACTTGCAGGTGGCGGTCATATCGTTGCCAACGCAAGTCGAAGAGAGGCAGGGATGGCCAATTCGAAGGCCAATGGCGTCCACCTCGCATTGCGGCAATTTCGGATTCAGCTTGACCGCCAATCCCCGCGCCGACGTTA
>DATCFJ010000832.1:0-7895 GCA_036509605.1 Polyangiaceae bacterium
GCGCGCAGCGAAACGAAGCCTCCATCGGCGACCAACGCGGAGCCTTGGTTCTCGAACAGCGTGGGCGGCCCGCTGAGTGCGAGCGCAGGATCGGTGGCAAGGGTTTGAGTTTGCCCCGTCGCGAGATCGAGCGCGACCAACCGGTGCGCGTCGACCACGGCTAGCACCTTGCCGGCTTGCACTGCGCCGCCCTCGGGCACCATGCCTCCAAGGTTGCCGACCAGCTCGAAATCGCCCGTAGCTCGCGCTAGCTCGACGCTGCCGTTCTCGCTGATCGCGACCAGCTCCGAGTCTGACTCCGCGATCGCCGTGATGCTGCCGCGAGCGTGGGCCTGGCGCTCGATAGCGCCGCGGGCATCGAGCTGCAACAAATCTGCGCCGCAGGCCAATAGGGCGCCACCGCTCGCAGTCGGAATTGCAAAAGTGCGTCGTCGCGGGTCCGAGAGTGGCAATGCCTGCTTGTATTTCAGCACGCCCGAGGGCTGAAAGAGCAAGGCGTCAGCATCGCGCGTCACGACCAAGATGGCGCCGTTGCTGAGCAGCGCGGGGGTGCAACTGGCCTCACTAGGCAGGCGCTCGGTCCACAAGCTTCTGCCTTGCGCGTCGAGCTTGGAAAGGCGCGGCTCGCCGTGCGCGAGGATCAAATTGCCGGCTTGGTCGCAGCTGGGGGCTTGGCCGATTCCACCCGAAATACGCGTGCGAAAGCGAACCTCGGGTGCGCGCGGAAAATTGGCGCGCGCGCGGCTCGAGTTGCTCGAGTCGAGACCCTCGCAGGCCGCGAGCGCGGCGCTACGGCCTACCGTAACGGCTTGTACGCGATTCGCGTCATGCGCCAACAGAGCGCGCCCGCTCAGCGTGGCGAGCAGCACCGAGCACAGCGAAAGCGCGAGCACTCGGTTCGAAGCGCGTCGATCTGGTTGCGGCTCGCTTCGAGTTACCCCTCGGGGTATCTCGAAGCGAGTCACTTGCTGGCCTTGATCAGGAAATCAGCGCGAACTTCCGGAATGTGCGTACCGGTGCGCGGGCCGTCGACGACGCCTGCGATTTCGCCGAAGGCGCTGAACTTGTCGCCGCGGGCCAGTGTGAACGGGGCGCCGTACACGATGCGTGCGAGGCACGGTGCGTGCGCGCAGCCGCCTTGCACGTCCATCACCGCCACCGTGTTGTAGTTTTCGGTGCGTGCATCGACGACCGTGCCGTCGAGCGCGACCGCCCAGCCGCGCTTCGCGTCTGGCTGATCAGCGATGGCGGCGTAGTTGCTGCTGGCGCGTTGGCGCACGCGGTCGGCTTCGTGAGCCAAGCTGTCGACGCGTTTCACGCGCAACGGGAACAGGCGTGGAGCGCTGTCTTTGCTCGAAGCGCGGATTGTGATCGTGGTTTCTCCGGGCGCTGATACGTTCATCATCTGCGCGAAGCGCCCCGTGGGGTCGACGGTGATTGGACGATCACCGACGGTCAACGCGCCTGCCTTCGCGGTGCGCCCTGCCAGCACGAAATTCGACGTTTCGAGGACGACAGCTGAGCCCGGAGCGTCGATCACGAGTGGCGTGATGCCCGTTTGCAGGCTCACGGTGCCGCTTTGCGCGGGGCTATTGGGCGGGGTGACCAGGTAGGGCACCCGCCGCTCAAGGGGCTTCGGCACTGCGTCGAGGCCGGTGACCTCTGCGCTGACGTCGATCGCGTAAGTGCCTTCGCCCTGGGCATTCAAGGCTATGGGCTTGCCGTCTACCGTTGCGCTCGAGCCGGGGAGCGCGCTCACCAGTACGCGAAGCTCTGGCGTGGGTGCTTCTAGCCCGGAGGTATCGCCACGCACGCGGAAGGCGATCGGCACCGAGATGTCGACGAAGCTCTGCTTGTTGCGCGTCGAGACCAGCGTGATGGTCATCGGGTTTTCCCCGACCTTGAGTGGGCGAGTCAGCGGCAGCGTGGCGTGGTGGCTGGCGAAGGTTGCGTTTGTCGCGTCCAGACGCAGCACCGTGCCGTCCTCGCAGGCCGCGCAGGTCAGCTCGAGCTGTTCCGAACCATCTGCTGCCGCTGCTGCGTGAGCTTCGATGGCGCCGTGACCGTGATAAAATAACCAGACGACGAGCGCCGCTGCGAACAACCCGGCGGCTCCAACCATGGCCACCGCGGCCAGCGGCGGGATGCCCGGCTTGTGAGGCGCTGCCGGTTCGTCCTGATCTCGAGCAACGCGCTGCGCTACCTGCGGCGGGCGCGCTGCGGGTAGCGGATTGGCTTGCGCGCCGCTGGGGTAGGGAGCGGAGACGGGCGCCGCCGTCGGAGCTTTGGCGTGCCCGGGGTTGAGCGGCGCGATGCCCGGGCGCGCCACGCCCAACATGGTCTTCTGTGCAGAAACCATCTGCGTGCCACCGGGCCCGGTGGGCGAGCGCGGAGCGGGGGCCGGCAGGGGCGCGTTGGGCGGCGGTGGGGGAGTGGGGTAGCCGCTATTGGACGGCTGAGCTGCTGGCGCGGGTTGGGGCGGCGCATAGCCGGGCATCTGCCCGGACGGCCCGAGCGGCGCGATGCCGATCATGGTCTGGCGTAGGCCGCCGCCAGGCGCTGGCGCGGCCGGTTGTGCTGGTGACGGCGCGGCCGCGGCACTCGGCTGTGGCGCGCCGGGCTGCGCGACGGTCGGCGGCGCGATGCCCATCATCGTACCGCGAAAGCGGCCTTCCTGCGCAGGGGGCGCGTACCCGGCAACGGTCTGATCGAGCGCTCCAAGCGGCTTGCCACAACGCACGCACCGAGCTACCTCCGGGGAATTTTGTGTTCCGCAATGCGGGCACAGCCTCATCGCGCGCACTATACCCCCCGAACCGCCCCGGCTACCAAGACCTCGGGTAGGTGACCCCAGACTGCAAGGTCTTTGTCCAATTGAAGCCTGATCCCTTATGGGAGAAGAGATTCGAGTTCCATGCTCGCCAAACGCATCATCCCCTGCCTCGACGTTCGCGACGGTCGCGTCGTCAAAGGGGTCAATTTCGTCGATATTCGCGACGCCGGCGACCCGGTGGAGTGCGCCCGTCGCTACGACGCGGAGGGGGCGGACGAGATCACGTTCCTGGACATTACAGCCTCGCTCGAGGCCCGCGGTGCCCTGCTGCATGTCGTTGAACGCACGGCCGACGTCGTCTTCGCGCCGGTCACGGTCGGCGGGGGGGTCCGCTCGCCGGCCGACGTGAAGTCGCTGCTCGATGCTGGCGCCGACAAAGTGAGTGTGAACTCGTCGGCTGTGGCCGACCCCAGCTTGATTTCTGCCATTTCGTCGGCCTGGGGCAAGCAGGTACTGGTGCTCGCGATTGACGCCAAGCGGCGTCCCGACGGCGGCTTCGAAGTCTTCACGCACGGTGGTCGGCGCGGCACCGGACTCGATCCAGTCGCTTGGGCTCGGCGCGGGGCAGAGCTAGGTGCCGGCGAAATCCTGCTCACCAGCATGGACCGTGACGGCACGAAGGCCGGCTACGACCTAGAGCTGCTGCGCGCGATCGTCGACGCCGTGGAAATCCCGGTGATCGCTTCAGGCGGCGTGGGGAATCTCGAGCACATGCGCGAGGGCCTGGCCGAAGGCGGCGCGGACGCCGCTCTCGCGGCATCGATCTTTCACGATGGTTTGTTTTCGGTCGGGGAAGCCAAGCGCTACCTCGCCGAGCGCGGAGTTCCGGTTCGAGGAGGCTGAACATGAGCGTTACACTTTCCGAGGTCAAACGAGCAGCGAAAGCTCACCGCGCGCCACTGGCCGGCGAGAGCGCGGGCTATCTGGTCCTGGCGATTGCGGACCAGGTGCTGAGCGCCCCCCGGCTCGTCGACGCCTCGGACATCCAGCTCACTGAAGACGGCGGCCTGCGCGTGCTTTCGGGTCGCGCGAGCTCGGATACTGACGCCGAGCTAGGGCTCCGCCGGGCACTCGACGCACTGCTTTTGGTGGCGAGCTCCGGCAGCGCGGCGCTCACGCGCGCCAGCCGTCGTACCTCTCCGGTCGGGCTCGCGGGGCTGGTGCGCGAGTTGGAAGCGGCGCTCATCCCAGTGAACCGCGCCGCAGCGCGACGTGCCCTGGCCCGCCTTCATCGGGAGACGGCGCGCGCCGTTAGCAATGGCTCGCTGCCCGAGGAGCAACCGGAAACGGCCGCGGTTGCCGCGGAAGTTGTCCCCGCAGTGACAGCGCCGAAGGTCACGGCTGCAGTGACGGTGCCGCGCGTCGTAACCTCGACGCCCATGCCGGTTTTGGCGCCGGTAGCGGTGGTTTCAGCACTGCCGGCGTTGTCACCGGAGCTCGATGCGATGCTGAGCGCGCTGTGCGTCGAGCCGGTGGAGCACGAACCGCTCGAGGAGAGCGACGCGCTGACCATCGCGCTCGACGTGCGAGCAGTGAGCGCCGTCGAACCCGCTCTCGAGCTCGAGCTCGAATTCGATGTGGACGTTGAGTTCGACGCGACGGACTCGGAGTCCGGCGTTGCGCCGACCGTCGTGCGCGACGCGCCGGTCGCGCCCGTTGCCGCGTTCGTGTCCGACGAACCAAGCGCCGACATGCCGATAGAGGCGTGCACGCGACCCGAACCGGTCGTGCTTCGAAAATCGCGTCGGCCCGAGTCGGACGGCACTGAGTTTTTGCCGCGCACGCCGACTCTGGGCAGCCTAGCCGCGCAGTTGCCTGTGCTGGCGGCCGAGCAGATCGCCGAGCTGAGCGCGCAGCAGGTCGACGAAGCACGTCAAATGGACCTGCTTGTTCCGATCACGATCGACGACGCATCTCAAAGCGACCAGCTTGTCCCGATGGCGATCGACGATGTTGCACGCTGCGAGGCCGAGTCAGAGGTCCCGCCGGCAGTCGAAGCCGATCTGGTCATCTGTTCGGTGCGGATGGACGAATGCACCGAGCCCATGCCCGAGGTCGCCCCGCTCTTGCCGGGCGTGGCCATCGTGGCTTCCCGAAAGAGCGACGTGAGCGAGCTAGTGAAGAGCTTTCAGATCGCCGAGCACGATTCCAACCAAGGCTTGTGCCGCGCCATCAAAGAGATGGCAGGTCTGGACCTGACCCCCGCGCCGTTTGCCGCCCTGATCCGCTGAGCCGGCCAAAGACCCGGGAGCCGTCCTTCGTGGCCGATCGGCCGCTGCCAGGGGCGTCGCACAGGGCCGTGGAAAGTCAGGCTCAAATCTGACAACCTTGAGCGCAATGCACATTCAGAACTTGGCGATTCTGAAAGGGCTCGTCAGCGTGGCGTGGGCTGACGGTCGCCTGGCGGGTGAAGAAAAAGAGGTGCTCGAGGCGCTGCTGCAGGCCTTCGAGGCCTCGCCCAGCGAAGCCCACGAGATCCGACTCTTCGCGCGCGAGCCAAAGCAACTGAGCGACGTGCCGTTGCATGACCTGAGTGCAGACGCGCGTCGCCTGTTGCTTCAGCATGCCGTGCTCATCAGCTACGTGGACGGCGAGCAGGACATCAAAGAGAAGAAGCTAATCGACGAGCTGTGCGAGGTGCTGCGTATCCCGGGCATTGAGTCGAAGGGGCTTGTGGCCGCGGCGGAGGACCGCGCAAAGTCACTGCTCAAGCTGCTTTAGCTCGCGGGCCAGCGCCACACGCGCGGCAGGGACTAAACCCCCGCTTACGGAGTTAGATTGAGGTTCTTCAAGCGGTCGATCTCCTTGAGCAGGGCGATCGGGCTGAACGGTTTGGTGTAGTAAGCGGTTGCGCCCGCTTCGGTGGCGCGGTTGCGCGACTCCTGGTCGTCGAGCGCGCTGATGATTACGACTGGCACTTTGGCCGTTCCGGGATCGCTGCGCAGACGGCGGCAGACTTCGAAGCCATCGTACTGCCCCGGCAAGTTGAGATCGAGCAGCACCAGGTTCGGCGGATTGGTCATCGCGACGTCGATGGCTTTCGTGCCCGATGACACGGCTGTCACTTCATGGCCCCGCGCCTGCACCAGAGCTTCGATCATCCGGCGGATCGAGTCTTGGTCCTCCACGACGAGAATGCGCATTGTTAAGAGCATAGCCCAAGCGGGCTTCAATCGGGACGATTTCGCAGCACGACCCAGATCTCGGCCCGGCCGGCGGCGGCTTCGCGCATGCCCGCGCCGCTGCCCAGCACGCCCCCGATTACGTCGGCCACGAGTAGCGAGACGCCCGCGGGACGCCCAAAGCTCGCTGGATCAGTGCGGTGCTGGATCACGTCCGTGCGGGACGCTTCGGGCACGACTGGCCCGCCGTCTTCGACGCTGACCAGCATGCCCATTTCCGTGGCGACGACTGCGAGCTGCACCTCGCCGCCGCGCGGGGTGGCGGCGATTGCGTGGTGCAACAACGCGCGCAGTAGCACGCGCAGCTCGGAGGTGCGCGTTTCGAACGAGGCGCGTTCCGGCAAGCGAGCCGAGACGCTGACGCCGTGACGGGCCGCGCGTGACTCGATGGACTGCATCGCCTCGCGCGATAGCTCGCACACGTCGACGCGGCGCACGGGCTCGGCGAGGTCGCACTCGGTGAGCAAACCGAGATCCCCGAGCAGCTCGGCCCCGACGGTCATGCGTCTTGAAAAGCTTTGCGCTAGCGGCGCTTGCTCGCCGAGTTGTTTGACTAGCTCGGCGGTGTCCGCGCGCAAGCCGTCGAGCCAATGGCGCAGGACGCGCTGCAGCGCTGAGGCCGTATTTTGCAGGAGCTCCAGCCGATCGACGCCCGTCTCGGGCGGCGCGGTGGGCGGGATCTCACTGCGCAAATCACCGGCCGTCACGACGGCGGCCAGCTCGCGTGCGTAGGCTTCACCGAGCTGTTGCGCCTGCTCGAGCTCTTTGCGCAGCTCGACGACTTCACGCTGATCGCTCGCGCCGTCGGCCGGCAAGAAAATCGACTGAGTGCCACCTTCGAGCTCGACCCAGCCGCCGTAGCGCGTAGCCATTCGGCTCATCCAGCGGCGCTCGACATCCCCGGCGGCGACGGTGTCCGGACCGAGCTGTACAGCGATCTTCACCCACTCGCCCTGGCGCCTGATCTCGACCTCGGAGGGGCCGCCTTGGGCGTTGCTGTCTTGGTTGACCAGCATGTGGAACATGCGGCGCATATCCGACTCTTCGCCGAATACTTCGGTGCCGGCGCCGGGCTCGATGGCGATCCGGGCGTTGGGCGCCACTTCGTAGAGCAGGGCCGCGAGGTCGATGCGCCCGCGGCGCGTTTTGCCCCGGCTGCCGGAATTGAGCTCGCTCAGCATGTTGATCGCGTCTTCCAACGCGTCCAAATTGGTTTCGACCGGGGGCATCGAAGCCGAGCTGTCGGTTATGATCGCGATCTCCGGACCGGGCTTGGCGAGCGCCGGCTGCTTCAGCTGAGTCACCCCCTCGCGCAGGGCGTGCGCAGCTCCGCGCGCCTCTTGGGCGAGTAGCCAGCTGAGCTCGTGCCGCGTCAGGCGATCTTTCGACACCACCTGAATCATAGAACGAAGCGGGACGCCGCGGCTACCGCCTACTGGGAGGCGGTGTATTGTTCGGCGTGGAGCAAGTGCGACAGGCGACACGTGGCGCGAATGGCGGCAGGCTGCAGACCCGGAGTGTGGCCTCGGGAACGGCCGCTCGGCGGACGCTTTCGCGGACGGCGTTTGCCGCCCTTTGCGCGTGCGGCGCATGGCTTGCGAGCGGCGTCGCAGGTTGTGGGAGTAACACCGTAAAGAGTCCGTTCGCAGTGGACGCGGGCAGCGACGCCGGCGCTGCTGGAGCGGGCGATAGTGAGGGGGGCCTAAATGTCGGCCCCGACGGCGGTGATCCAACGCTTGGTGGACCGTGCGCCGACGACGGGCAGTGCGTCGACACACTCGGTTGCACTTCGGACAGCTGTGACATGGCGCTGCAGCGCTGTCGTCACACACCCGACGACAGCAAGTGCGACGACGGGGTGTACTGCGATGGCGCGGAGG
>DATCFJ010000833.1:0-4914 GCA_036509605.1 Polyangiaceae bacterium
GCCGCGTGGCGGTGGCTTCCCGCGTGACGCCTCGCGGCCGCGCGTCGTCACCGGCTACCCGCGCGACGCCAAGAAGAACCGCCCGACTAGCGCGCGCGATGCTCGCCCGAATGGCCCGCGCGACACTCGCCCGCACGCAGCGCCGCGACCGGCTTCGCGCCCCACGGATGCAACTCCGCCGCGTGACGGCGGGCAACCGCCGCGCCGTCGCCGCGTGGTCACGCGCTGAGCCCCGGATCTCCTGCCATGGCAGACTTTTCTCCCGAAGAGCTGGCGCGTTGCATCGAGATCCTGGAGCAGTTGGTCCTTGACCGCACGCAGCTCGTCACGCTCTCGAATGAACAGCGCATCGCCCTCCTGATGGTGGCAGGCCGCTTGTCGCGTCCCACGCGCCACGAGGGCATCCGAGAAAATAAGGCTTTTCGGCGCTATTCCAAGAAAGCCGCGCGTGAGGACGACCGCGCGGCACGCGCCGAAACGGCGATTCGCATCGCTCGCCAAGCGCCCGTGTACGAGGCCCCGGCAGAATTGCGCGGCCGCGTCGCGGCGCCTCAGGTGCGCGAGCTCAAGAATCCGCGCTCCTGCTACGTATGCAAAGCGGAGTACCGCCGGCTGCACTTTTTCTACGACTCGATGTGCGAAGAGTGCGCGGAGTTCAACTACGCCAAACGCTTTCAAAGCGCGTCGCTCGTTGGCCGCACCGCGCTGATCACCGGAGCGCGGATCAAGATCGGTTTTCAGGCGGCGTTGATGATGCTGCGCGCGGGCGCCCGCGTGATTGTCACGACGCGCTTTCCGCGTGACGCCGCGCAGCGTTTTGCGCGCGAGGCCGACTTCGAGGCGTTCAGCGAACGTTTGCAGATCCACGGTTTGGATTTGCGTCATTGCTCGAGCGTCGAGCTGTTTGCTCGCTTCTTGAATCAGACGCTCGATCGGCTGGACATCGTGATTAACAACGCGGCGCAGACCGTGCGCCGCCCGCCCGGGTTTTACCAGCACATGCTCGAGCTCGAGCTCGGTCCGCTGTCGAACGTCGAAGAACCGGCTCGGCGCTTGTTACACGATCACGAGGCGTGCAAGGACGCGCTCGCGGTTCCTGCGGTAGAGCCCCTGGCGCTCGGCTTCGGCGAGGCCACTGGTATCGCCGAGCGCGCCACAAACTCGGCCGCGCAGGGCATTTTTCGGTCCGCCGCGCTCTCGCAGATCCCGCTAGCGTACGACGAGACCATGCACAAGGGCGACCTGTTCCCCAAGGGGCGCATCGACGCGGATCTGCAGCAAGTCGACCTGCGTGTGATGAACAGCTGGCGCATGGCGCTGGCCGACGTGCCGGCCCCCGAGATGCTCGAGGTACAGCTCGTGAACGCGGTCGCTCCGTTCATCCTGTGTAGCAAGTTGAAGGGGCTGATGATGCGCGTGCCGTCGCGTGACAAGCACATCGTCAACGTGTCGGCCATGGAGGGTGTGTTCAGCCGTTACACCAAGACGGACAAGCACCCGCACACCAACATGGCCAAGGCGGCGTTGAACATGATGACGTTCACGTCGGCGCCGGACTACGCCGAGCACGGCATTTTCATGAACGCGGTCGACACAGGTTGGGTGACCGACGAAGATCCGATCGCGCACGCCGAGCGCAAGCAGAGGGATTCAGACTTCGCGCCGCCGCTCGATATCGTGGATGGCGCGGCCCGCATTTGCGATCCGTTCTTCTCGGGTTTAAATAGCGGCGAGCACGTATTCGGCAAATTCATGAAGGACTACAAGCCGACCAGCTGGTGACGCCCGGTCGGCGCCCGCGCCGGCGGCTTCGAAACCAGGTTCTACTAGGACAAACAAAGTCCGATCTGACATATCCTTGGCTAGCGTGCGGGGCCGGCGCTCGCTACACCGAAGGCATGCTCCAGCGCCTAAAAATTCAGGGTTTTACGCTCCTCGACGACGTGACCATCGAGCTCACGTCCGGTCTGAACGTGCTTAGCGGCGAAACCGGCGCTGGCAAATCGCTGCTGCTGACCGCGCTCGGGCTGCTCCTGGGCGCGCGTACGCCGGCTTCGTACGTGCGTGAAGGCCACGACAGCGCGCTGGTCGAAGCACAGTTCCTGGCGGCCGGCGTCTCGCTGCGTCTCGCACGCATGGTTCGCCGCGCGGGCCGCGGCACGTGCTTGGTGGGGGACGACGCCGTGCCGCTGTCCAAGTTGGCGGAGGCCGGCCGCTCACTGCTCTGTTTTGCGTTCCAACACGCACAAATCGAAATCGGAAGCCCCGGGCTGTTCCTGGGCGGTTTGGACGTGTTGGCTGGCCACGCGGAGGTTGTTCGACAGTATTCGGCGGCCTACGCGGATCTTTCGCTGGCGCGCACGGAGCTGTCACGAGTGCGCGCGGAGCTCGCCGGGCGGGACGCGCGGCAGCGCTTGGTGCGTCAGCAAGTGGCGCTGTTGGAGAAGCTCGGCGCGCGTCCCGGTGAGCATGGTCGGCTCTCCGAGCGCTTGCGCGTGTTGCGGCGCGCGCAGCATTACCTGGAGCTTGCGGGTCACGTGGAGCACGCGCTGTCCGAACGGGAAGCCTCGCTTTCGAGTGAGCTTTCTGGCCTAATTCGCGCTGCAACTCGCGTCGCGGACGACGCGCCGCAAGCCCGCGCCCTGTGCGACGCGCTGTCCCGCGCCGCTGTCGAGGTAGAGGAGGCGCTCCGGGCCGCCGAACGCATACGCGCGGATTTGGACGTCGAATCGCATGACATCGACGCGCTGGAGTCGCGCTTCGCCGATCTCGACCGCACGGCTCAAGCGCTCGGCGTGAGTGGGGACATGCTCGCCGAGCGCCTCGAAGCGCTCCGTCAAGAAGCTACCGTGCTGGAGGGCGCAGAGGAGCGCGCCGGCTTGGCCGAGGCAGAGGTCGAGACAGCGACCGAGCGAGCGTTGGCTCTGGCGCGACACCTGCACAAGGGCCGCGTCGAGCACGTGGCGGAGCTGGTGCGGCGCATCGAGGTCGAGCTGGGCGCGCTGTGTCTCTCGGGCGCGCGCATCGACCTTGGGCTCGGCGAAGCGAAAGCGAGCGAGCTCGGTGCGCTAGGCATCACCGTGCTCGACGCGCGTTTCGCGGCCAACCCGGGTGAGCCGTTCGGGCCGCTTGCGGAGGTCGCGTCAGGCGGCGAGCGCTCGCGCTTGCTCGTCGCGCTGCGCTGCGCAGGCCTCGAAACCGGCAGCGAAACCCTTGTTTTTGACGAAATCGACTCGGGCGTGGGCGGAGCTGCCGCCGAAGCAGTCGCCGCGCGTTTGCGTCGCGCCGCCGAGTCTCGGCAGATCATCTGCGTGACTCATCAAGCCTGCGTTGCGGCCCGCGCCTCCGGTCACTTTCGCGTGCACAAGGTCGAGAGCAAGGGTCGGACGCGCACCGAGGTCGAGCGCTTGAGCCCCGCCTCTCGAGTCGAAGAGCTCATGCGCATGCTGTCCGGCGTCCGCACCGAGAACGCCCGCCGCCTAGCCCTCGACCTAGTGAACGCCGCCCGCGCCGAACAAAAGCGCCCAGCCGCCTAACCGCTGCCCCGCGTAGTAGCCTCACCTCATGCCTGTGATGGATTGATGGTCACGCGCCAAGTCCCAACCGTCCTAGCCTTCGGCGTCAAGTCGCGGCGCGTCGCACAGCGCGCGCTGCGTACGAATGCAAAAAGCTTTCACAGTCGGTCACCTCTTAGACTGAGTGACCCGCTTTGCCTTCGTGACTCCAGACGGCTGTCCGAAGATCGTGCTTTGCGTGCGAAGTGAGCTCGCGCGTGAACGCGGTAGGGGCGCTCGACGGCACGGCTCCCGACCGCGACGGCGCCTGGCAGTTGCTTGCCGCGCGTCGGGGCACCACCTGGCCTCTGCGCAAGACCCGGTAGTGGGTGCTCCCCACTATCGAGCCGCCGCGGATCGCTGGTCTTGCGGCCACAATTGGCCTGTTTTCAGGACACAATTGCTGGGGTTCCCGGGGTTCCCCACTAATTGCTCGCCCGCGGAAAGGCCATCGTGGCGTTCGGTTCGACCACGTCGACGTTCGCGTGAGCGCCTTTGGCTCCCCGGGACCGGCGGCGCCGGGCGCTTGGGGAGCCGGCTGCGCGGAGCGCGGCCGCCGTGACGCGACGGCTCGCGTTGGGGGCAACCCACACGGCAGAGGCTTCCTGCTGGGCGCGATGCAGGCGCGTTGGCGTTGGCGTTGGCGTTGGCGTTGGCGTTGGCGTTGGCGTTGGCGTTGGCTTGGCGTTGGCGTTGGCTTTCGTTTTGTACGTCCTTTGTGGCGGCGGGCGGGCTCTTGGCGTACGCCTGGCGTGTCATGGCTTATTCGCCTACTGAGCTTGATTCGCCTTTCGCCCGCATCGGTGGAGAAGCTCCGGTGCGGGAGCTGGTGAAGCGCTTTTACGATCGGATGGATGCGGCGGAGCCGGAGCTTGCGGCGCTGCACGAGCTCGATGAGGCGGGGCATGTGAGTGCGCGTTCGCGCGACAACTTTGGGCTGTTTTTGAGCGAGTGGTTGGGCGGGCCGCGTAACTTTTCGGCTACTCGCGGGCACCCGCGGTTGCGCATGCGGCACGGCAAGGTCAAGGTGGACGAGCGCATGCGCGACGCCTGGTTGCGCTGCATGGCGCACGCTCTGGACGAGCAAGGTATCACTGGCGACGTGCGCGGCTTCCTTGACGCGCGCTTCGCGGAAGTGGCGAATTTTCTGCGCAACGAAGCGGAGTAGTCAGCAGACAGGCGCGCGGGCTGCGAGGCGCCGCGCGAACGCGGCCAAACGGCGTCCGCCGAGCAGCGTCTCTTTCTCGGGCCGGGGCAAGGGTTTGACGGCGAATTCGAGTCGCAACGCGTCGCCCTTGGTACCGCAGCGCCGATGTGCGCAGAGCGCGAGCGGTCCGCGCCCGCGCGTGTAGCGGGCTCC
>DATCFJ010000834.1:0-8083 GCA_036509605.1 Polyangiaceae bacterium
CGAGTCCGGCGCGACGTCTTCGTCTGCCAGCTCTTCGGTTACTTCGGCGGCCAGGGGTGCAACTGCGCTCGGCGGCGCGACTGGCGGAGCTTCGAGCGCAACCGCCGCGGGCTCGGCGACGAGCGGCGACAGGTCGACATCGGGCGGCTTGGCGGTGACGACGTCGGGCGCCGTAACGGCGGCCATGGTCGGCCGCGAACTGCGGCGCGTGCCGGTGCCCAAGCGCGCCGCAGACGGCGGATAGGCATCGGGATCCGTCTCTCCCGATTGCTCGGCCTGCACCGGCGCGGCACGGCTCGGATCGCCAACCGCGATGATGCGCATGGCAAAAATCGCTGAGGACGAAGGCGGGGGGGAGGACTCCGGAGCAGGCTCGACCGGTTCGGCCGAGGCAGCCGGTGCGGGGGCCGGCGGCGGAGGCTCGCTGCGGGTGCGCGGCGGCGGCGTTCCCGATATTGGGCGTGGCGCCGCCGCGACGGGCTTCGGTTGAGCCGACGTGCCGGCAGCAGCAGGCGCCGGATCAGACGGAGAGCGAGTCGCGCTTTCGCTCGCGTCGGCGATCGCGGGATTCGATTTGCGACGCGGGATCGGCGGCGGCGCGCCCAACGGAGGCACCGAGCCTGGCGTCGTTGTTGGTACCTCAATCACAGTCTCCGCGGCGTCGACGACGGGTGGCGTGACTGCGGCAAGCGCCGAGTACGAGATGCTCGGCGCGATCGGCGCCTTCAGGGCACTAGCAAGAAGCTGCTCCTCGCCGGATGGACCAGCCAACGGCGGACGTGAAGCGGCGCCCGAATCTCGGCGAGGCTTCGGCGGCGGAGCGAGCTTGCGCGCCATCGGCGGCATCGAGTCGCTTGCGCCGTCACTCGTGGGCGGCTCGATCACTGGCGGCTCGGGCAAATCTGCGCGCAGCACCGGAGGATCCACATCGATCGGAATCTCGGGGTCCGACGGCGAACCGGCAAGCGCGGACGCGCGCTCGGGGCCCGGCTGGTCTGCCGGATCAGTCACGCCCACGTGCGCTGCGTCTTCCGAGTTTTCGATCGTCATCCAGCTCTCAAAAGGGATTCCCCGTAGCGCACTTTGCCAAGCGGCCGCCCAACACTGACACCGGGCTCAAGCAACACTACGGCCGTTGAACCGAGGTGGAACATTCCTATTTCCTGGCCGCGAGCCACACTCTGCGGGGGGCTCACGGGATGCACGCCCGGTGCCGCCGAGGGGCGTCCGGGCAGCGCCGAGATCGTAATCCGCCCGACGATCACGGCTCCGACCATGACTACCGTCACGCGACCCAAGCCGGGTGTATCGATTACGATCGCGGCGCGGTGATTACGCACGAACAACTGCGGAATGTGTCGTTCGCCGATCGAGTTCACCGGATACAGATCACCAGGCACACCGCGCACGAGCGTGACCTCGCCGTCGACCGGAGAGTGCACGCGGTGGTAGTCGCCGGGAGCGAGGTACACGACCGCAAACTCGCCGCCGCTGTAACGCGCGGCGTCGCGCGCGTCGCCGATCAGCTCGCCTACGTCGTAGTGCTGACCCTTAACGAAGATGCGCGAGCCCGAATCGACACGACCGCAGGAAGAAAGCTTGCCGTCCGCCGGACAGACCACGGCGTCCGAACTGACGAGGCGCGCTCCTTCTCTGAGCGGACGCGTGAAGAACGCGTCGAAGCTCGCGTACGGCCCCGGCTCCGGCATGGCCTCGTCCATATTCACGCGGTAGGCGCGTGAATAGACACCCATGATCGCGCGCGACACTGGGGGAGAGAGCGGTAACTCACACAACTCGCCGACGGCCCGACTGAGTCGGACACGCGGGAGTGCGCGCAAGAGCTGAGCGGCAGCGTACGTCGCGAGACCCACGAGAAATCCTTTAAACTTCGCAGAGATTCGAGCTGATTATCCTAGGCGCGCCGGGCTGCGCCGGTCAATCACGCGGCACGCTGCGTGCGGCTTTACACAGCTCGAGCCAGGCTTTGCGTGTGGGCAATGGTGGTTCTGGCACGCTTGCGCCGGCCGGCCTCGCGCCGAGGTAGCCCTCGCAGGCGACCTCGTCAGAAAGCGGATCAGCCGAAAGGCCCAGCGTGAAAGCGGGATCCGCGTCGCTCGCCTGACCTCGCCGCTTGAACCCTCGGCCGGCCAGCGCAAACCATGGTCCGTATAGGCCGTCAATTTCCGCCACGGTGCCAAGCGCATGCTCCGCCCCCGCGTCGTCACCGGCCGCGTACAAACCCGACGCAACGCGAGCTCGGACCTGCGGCAACCGGGGCAGCGTGGCGAGCAGCGGCTCGACCTCCGTGGCCGACTCTCGGCCGTGGCCGCGGCTAGCGAGTAGATCCGCCAAGCGAACGCGACGACCGGCATCGCCCTGCGCGCGAGGTGCTGGTGGAGTGTGGGCGGCGTCGATCGGTGCGGGCTTCTGGGGCTCGCGCAGAAAACGCTGCCAACGCGCGTTCCACTCCGAGAGCCCATAGCCAGTCACGCTGAGCAGCGCTTCGTCAGGGCCCTGCGCGCCGTTACCGCGCAAATCCGCAAACAGGAGGCGCAATGCCGATTCGCCATTCTGCTCGATGAAAAAGTGCATGAAGCTCGTCACCTCGGCGAAGGCGATGCCCGCCGCTTCCGGTGTCGGCAACATCGCGATCGACGGACCGAGTTTATCGATCCCGACCGAGCGCCCGTCTAGCGCAGCATTGCGCGCGCCGTTGTCCGCCCAATCCGGGCGGTCGAAGGGGCGCGGCGGACGCCAGCGCACCTCGAAGCGCTTCGCTAAACCCTCCTGCATCCAGAGCGGCGCAAAATCGCGCGTGGCGCGCGTGACCAAGAGATGCGTGATCTCGTGCGCCAAGGTGTCCTGCCAAGGGTAGCCCTGCACGGGAGCGCGCGGCGAGAGCATGATCACTCGACCCCAACGCGCGACGGCAAGCGTGCCAGTCGTTTCGGCGGCCTTCAGCGGCAGGCCGGAGACCGAGGAGAGCGAAAACAGATCGCGCACGAGGTCGATGCGCAGCGGCCGCGGTAAATCGATACCGACTTCCTTCGAAACCGTGTCGCGAGCCTGGGCCGCGACCTCGAAAATGAACGGCGCCAAGGCCCGATCCGCGTCGTCCTGCAGGCGCAGCCAAACGCCGCGTTCCTTGTCTTCCATCACGAAGCCAGCCGCCGTCGCGCGCGCGCAGCTCTTGGCTAGCTCGGCGAGCGTTGCACCTTCGCGCGATTCCGTCAGCGCCGGGTTCGACAAGATAGCCTCACCGCGATCGCACTCGCCGAGGTAAACGGCGAGCCGCGCGCGCTCGAATGTCATGCCCGCCGAATCCGAGTGCGAATGCAGGAGCAGCTCGGTGGCGCGCACGGTGTCTATCTCGGTGATCGCGTTGGCGACGCGCTCGACCGGATTTTCCAAACCCAAATCAACCGTCGCGGACGCCGGCAACACGAATGCGAGCAAACACCAGGCGAACCCGAGCAGTACTTTGGACTTCATTGCAGGAGCCCTTCCGCATAGCGGCGCACGGCATCCGACAGGCGTCCGCTCTTTTGCTTGCTCAGACCGTCTAGCACGCGGCGACGGAAATCGTCGGCGCGATTGGCGGCATCCGCGCGCGGCACGTCCGCGTCGGTGCGCATCTGCTTGCCCTTCGAGCTGGACGAATCCTTGGGCGTCGGCTTGGGTGATTGGTCTTTGCCGTCGCTCTCGCCGGAACCGCTTTGCCCGCTGTTCGTCTGCTCGAGCAAGCGCTGCGCGTCGCGTTGTAGAGACAAGCCTTGCTCGCCATGCCCGACGCCAAGCTCCTTGGCTGCATCCCGCATCAAGCCTTCGGCTTTACCGAGCGCGTCGGCCAAGTCTTGAGGCAGCGCGATTTCGCCGTGATTTCCGCGGCCCGACAGGTTCGCCGCGCGCTCGGCCAGCCCGCGCTCACGCCCCGAGGACTCCGAAAGGCCAGACTGCGCCTTCTCAGCGGCGCTCTTTTGCGCACGGGCCAGGCTTTGTTCCGCCCAAGCCAAATCACGATCGAGCTCGGCGCGTGCCTCGCTTAGCGCCGCGTTGTCGAGCGCTTCGAATACAGGCGAGCCGTTGGCTCGCTTGGCCGCGTCGGCCAACTCCGAGCGCGCATGCCTCCCGCTCTCGACCGCGTCCTTCAACGCCATGCGCGCCATGCTTTGGGCCATCGACTCGGCATGTTCGCGGCCGAGGGCGCCGCTGGCGCGCGCTGAATTGGGGTCATCCGAGAACTGCGGCAGCGGCGCAATCTTCTCGCGCAGCGCGGCCGCCCGCTGCAGCGCCTCTTGCTTCAAGTCGTCCAGGTCGACGGACTTTTCGGAGTCGGACAAGTTGTGGTCGACGCGATCCAACTCCTCTTGGTGCTCTTGGGCCAAACGTTCCAGCTCACCGACCAGCTCGTCGAACTTCTTGTCGGCGTCCGACGGTTGTCCGTTTTCGTTGCCTTGCTGACCCTGCCCGGACTCGACACCACCGCCGCCCGCACTGCTGAACGAGGGACTCGGACGGCGTAGCCGGGCCGCCAAGTGGCGCGCCGCAAGCTCCGTAGCCAGCAGATTTCCGCTTTCTTTCGCGCGCTTAATGCGGCGAATCTCGCCCTGCGCCACGCTGCCGACATCCCGCCCTATCGGGCCCAGCACGAGTAAGTGCCCGGCGCCCGGATCGAGCACTGCGAGCGCCTGGTCCAAACGCCTGAGCCCGGCTTGGCGGCGTTCGCTCTCGAGCGCCTGCTTGGCGCCGTCTGCCGCTTCCTCAGCAGCGTCGCCCAAATGTTTGGACACGGCCTCCGCGTCGCGGTTGCCCAGGCCGCGCAGCGCCGCGTCGACGGCTAAGAGCACGTCCTCAGTGCGGCGCATGGACGACGCGGGCGTCGGCAATGCACGCTCGAGCACGCGCGCTTGGCCGCCCAGGAACGCCTTCAGCCCGGGCGCCAACGTTAGCCCAGCATAGCGCTGCTCCAAGACAGCTCGCAATTGACTGGCAAGGGCGGCCGTTTGCGCCGTGTCCGATTTGCGGAGCTCTGCGTCCTTGGTGCCCGGCGGGGGCGAGAGCTCGGTTGCCAAGAGATCGGTCAGCGCGTCGCGCACTGCGAGCAGCGCGTGGTAGCGCTCCGCCTCCGGCTCGCCCACGGGCACCGGAAGCAGGGTAATCGCCGCGCTTTTCCCCCATTTCACGCCCGACAGCGCGTCGTCGTCGCGAGCTTCGATACTGACCTCGACGGGCAAAAACGTGCGGCGCAGAAACGGATCGCTCGATTCAATCGCGTAACCACCGCGCTCGAGCTTGGTCTCGCCGTCGAGCCGCGTCAGTGACCGGCGATCTTCACGCCCGCCAGCGCGCATGACCAAGTCGATCTCGCGCAGGCCATGGTCGTCGCTCGCCTCGTAGCGCAGCTCGCGGCGATCGAAGTCGCGTAGCTCGACCTTGTCCGGTGCTCCTTCGAGCAACACTTCCGGCGCGGCATCCGGTACGGCTTCCAGCGTAACGACCTCGGGCTCGGGAATCAGCACGTTCCCGAAACGCGCTGCGATGCGCAGTTGCGCGTCCTCATTCAAGATGTAGCGCGCAACCACACCGCCCGCGCCGTCGTCGACGAACGGCACCTCACGCTTGCCGTCGCTGAGCACCAAGTGCCGACCGTTGGCGAGCGGCACGCCGCGCACCGCAATCGCGCTACCTTGCGCTTCCGCACTGCCAAGCCCCGGGAAAATGGCGCGATCCGGCGCGCGCAAGTACGCGGGCGGCTGCACCGTGACGCGCACCAGATCCAGCCACGACATCGCGACCGGTGCGACGCCGTGGCGCGCGAGGAGCACGTCCAAGCCCTCCGTGATACGCGCCGGGTCGCGTGCCACGGCCATGCCAGAGAACACGACGATCGAGAAGGCGCCCAAGCGCAGCCAGAACGCGCGCCGCGCGGAGTGCCTTTCGACCGCGTCGAGCGGGACGCGCGCGAGCTGACGCCGAAAGTGCAACTGCGCCAGCTCAGACGAGCCAACCCGCGGATCGCGTTCTGCCTGCTCGGCCAGTGCTGCGGCCCGTAGCGCGCGTTCCCCCAGACTGCGATCGACGGGGACCACCACGCGACGAATGGTGCGCCGCGTGTCGGCGAAGTCGCGGCGGTCGCGTAGGCGCAGCGCGAACACTAGCAGCAGCGAAAGCAACGCGACGAAACCCGCCAACACGCGCAGCCAGGGCGTGCCGAAGCGCGCCAACAGCCCGGCCACAATCAGACACGAAAGCACCACCCAAAACGACAGCCAGCGCGCGGGCGCGCGGCGGTGCTTCTGGAACGCCACGGACAAGCGTTCAATCGAGGTCGGCGCTGCTGCCAAGGTCGGGGGAGCTTAGCAGCGCTCGGGCGCCCAGCGGGCGCGCTCGTGACAAACCGAACAATCTGCCGCATCCTTTGAGCGGAACGGAGTCGGAACGCGATCATGCAGGTCGAACGCCTCAAGCGAGTTCTGTTGTCGCTGCCCGATCTGGCGCTGCGCACCGGCTGGCTGCGGGATTTTTTGACCAGCCATTCGGCGCACGACGGCGCCACCGTGCTGAACGCGCTCTGCGAAGACAACGAGCGCGCCGAGCCCCAGGCCCGCGAAGCCATCTTGGTCGTAGCTCTGCTGTTCGCAGCCATGGGCGAGTGCGACCTAGTCGACCAGCTGCGCGCCCAAGCGGATGCGCGGCATTTGCTGAGCTTGTCACGCCTGGTGCGACGCGCCCCTCAGTCTCCGGTTCATGACAGGCCAGCCAGCGAGCTGCCCGTTCCGGACTACGGCACCGGTCGCGAGCTCACCGTCGGCGAGCGCAAAAGCCTGGCGCGCAGCCCGAACCGGCGTGCCTTCGACAAGCTGCTCGGCGATCCGCACCCGCTCGTGATCCGGCAATTGCTCGAGAATCCGCGGCTCACCGAAGACGACGTCGTGCGCATGACCGCGCGACGTCCGGTGCGGCTCGAGGTCTTGGAGGCGATCGCCAAGCACGGACGCTGGCTGAGCCACCCGCGGGTTCGGCTGACGGTGCTGTTCAACCCGGGCTCACCGCCCGCCATCACCATGCCGCTGCTCGCCGTATGTACGCGAAGCGAGCTCAGCGAAGTGCTGCATCATTCGGAGTCGTCGCCAGTGCTGCGCAGCGCGGCGCTCGAGCTACTCGAACGCTTGCCGCCACTGCGCGAGTCAGAAGCTCCCGGTCCAACGCTCCAATAGCGTGAGCGCGGCAAACGCGAGCGCCGAGCGGCGCTCAGCCCTCTTCTTCTTCGCTCTCCCACTTCAGCACCGCGCCCACGCTGATGCGCATCGCGCACTCTTCGCATAGCGGCGGTTCTTCGAAGCGGTACTCGTCGCCGCGCGACCACAAGAACAAACCGGAGCCAGCCGGCGGACCCTCGAAGTGCTTCTCGCAGAAGTCGCAATCGAAGCCTTGGAGACGACGCACCTCGCCCGGCGAAGGCGGGCTGTGCTCCGCTTCGGCTTCGGGTCGAACCTGGGACTCCGTGGGCTTGATGGCCATTCGCCGTTGACTATAGCACTCGTTCGTCGGGGGATTCTCCCCCGCACCCGCTGAAGTGTCCCCCTTCGGGGATCACGGAGCGCGTAATCCAGCGGGCCCCCCTAATTTTGGGGCCCCGGCCCCAAACCACCTGAGAGTTTCTCGCTCATTCAGCGGCGGTGGCGGCCGAGCTGGAATCGCCGGCCGTGCTGCCGGGGGCGTCAGAAACGCCGCACGAAATCGCAAGCATTTCCACCACGTCCATATTCTTGATTTGTTCTTCTTTGGACTGCGATTTCACGCCGTCAGTGAGCATGGTCATGCAAAACGGACATGCGCTGGCGATGGTCGTGGCACCGGTATCGAGCAATTGCAGGGTGCGTTTGACGTTCACCCGATTGTTGTTTTGCTCTTCCATGAACATCTGCGCGCCGCCCGCCCCGCAGCACAGGCCCTTCTTGCCGCTGGCACCCTCGACCTCGACCAGCTCGATGCCAGGGATGCCGCGCAAGATCTCGCGCGGTGACTCATAGATGTCGTTGTAACGGCCGAGGTAACAGGAGTCGTGGTAGGCGACCTT
>DATCFJ010000835.1:0-7098 GCA_036509605.1 Polyangiaceae bacterium
CGTTCGCGACATGCCCGGCTTGCGCGGCGTTGCCGCCAATCGCCAGCACGATCAAGATGGCGTGCGTAATCAGGAACAGAACGAACACCGGAACCAGAGCCGTCACGGACTCCTTGACGCCACGGATGTTCATCACGGTCAGTAGCATTAGGCCGGCGAAGGCGACGACCAGCTTCCAGGGCAGCGCACCCTCGGGCAGAAAGCTGAAGATCGCGTCCGCACCGCTGGCGATCGAGATCGTGATCGTGAGCACGTAGTCGACCAGCAGGGCCGCGCCGGAGATCACGCCCACGCGCGGGTCGAGCAGCTTGGAGGCGACGACGTAGCCGCCACCACCGGACGGAAATTGCTCGATGATGCGGCTGTAGCCGTAGCTGATGATGAATACGGTGCCCGCCGTGGCCAGCGCCAGAAAGAACGCGAGCCCGGTGTGCTCGCCGAGCGCGCGGTACGCTTCGTCGGGGCCGTAGGCCGAGGACGACAGACCGTCCGCCCCCAGCCCGACCCACGCCAGAAGGGCTACGAGTGAGAGCTTATGAAAAGCGTGGGGGTCTTTGACGTCTTTGGGAGCACCGAAGATCAGGCGCTTGATTGCGATCGACATTGCACGCAGATCAAGCCGCAGGCCCGAGCGCCACGCAATGCATTCCCGCCGCAAAACCGCGGTTTTTATGGTTCCTTAACAGCCGTTGCCGCGTGATTATTGCTGAACTGTATCGCGCCGGTGTCGGGAACGCAGAGCGAGTAGCGGCAACACGACCATGCAGCCGAGCGCGAGCGTCGACTCTGCACCGAATGCCTCATGATGAAACATGGCCAATGCCACGCGAATCACGCTGGCGGCCCAGAGCGCGACGGCAACCGGACGCAGATCGGAATCACCCGCGGGGATATTGAGCGGGATGTCTCGGCGCGCCACTGCGCGGTAACGCGAGAGTTGAATGACAGATGCCATGCGCGGCAATCTGCGCCTGCCAGGATTAAGAATCCGTAAAACAGTCGCTCGCGCGCCTTAAGATTTGGCTAAAGCAGCCGAACGCGAAATCGGCGGGCGTCGCTGCTGCTCGAGTTAGCGCTTCATCTCAAGCGTCGCTCTTCAAGCGGTAGCCCACGCCTGGCTCGGTCACCAAGTACCTCGGCCGCGCGGCGTCTGCTTCCAGCTTGTGGCGCAGCTGAACCATGTATACGCGCAGATACTGCGTGTTGTTCGCGTAGCCGGGGCCCCACACTTCTTTCAACAGTTGCCGATGAGTCAGCACTTTCCCAGCATTTTTTAGCAGGGTTGCCAAGAGCTTGTACTCGATCGGCGTGAGGTGCACCTCGACGCCCGCCACGTGTACGGTGCGTTTGTCGAGATCGATGCTGAGGTCGCCTACCGTGAGCACGGGCTCGGTGCGCTCTTGCCCGGCCCGCGCAGAGTGGCGTAGCGCAACGCGAATGCGCGCCAGGAGCTCTCCGGTGCCAAAGGGCTTCGTCAGATAGTCGTCTGCGCCGGAATCGAGCGCCTTGATCTTGTCGTCCTCTTGACCGCGCGCGCTGATCACGATGATGGGAGCGGACGCCCATTGCCTCAAACGCTTCGTGACCTCCAGCCCGTCGATATCGGGCAACCCCAGATCCAACAAGATCAAGTCGGGGTTGTAAGACGCAGCCTGACTCAAGCCTTCAGTGCCGTCGATTGCTTCGACCAGCCGGTAGCCGTGGCTGGACAGCGACGCACGAAGGAATTTTCGCATCTGCGTGTCGTCTTCGACGATCAGGAGCAACGGCATTACTTCGGCCACGAGGCAATCCTAGTGCTGCAGCGCGAAACGAGGGAACTAATTCTCTGGCGACGGCTCGGGCGGTTCGAGCATTGGCGCGTGGCCTTCGACTGGGAGCTGAAAACGAAACACCGCGCCGGCTCCGGGGCGATTCTCGACGAACAGCTGTCCGCCGTGGGCCATGACGATGCCGCGACAGATGGCGAGGCCTAGACCGACACCCCCACCCGAGGCGGCGTGCACGCGATAGAACTTGTCGAAGATGCGTTTCTCCTCACCGGGCGGAATGCCGGGACCATGGTCGGCAACGACGACCTCGACACCGCCGAGGCGCATGCTGGCCGAAACCTCCAATGGACTCCCCAGCGGAGTGTACTTGACCGCGTTCTCCAAAAGATTGACCAAAACTTGCTCGATAAGGACGGCATCGAAGGGCACGAGCGGCAAGTCGGGCGCCAGATTGATCTGCACGTGTCTCCCCGACAGCGCGTCTTCCATACGGTTGAGCGCCGAACCGACGACCTCCTCGAGCGGCTGCCACTCCTTCTTGACGCGCAGGGCGCCGGCTTCGAGCCGCGTCATGTCGAGCAAGTTGCGTACTAGCCGATTGAGCCGCTGTGCCTCTTGCAGGATGGTTTCGGTCAATTCGCGACGGGTCGAGGCGTCGATGGTGTTCTCGAGCAGCGTGCTCGCGGCCCCAGTGACGACGGCCAGTGGCGTCCGCAAATCGTGCGACACCGAGCTCAAGAGCGAGCTGCGCATCTGCTCGGTTTCCATCTGCAACTGAGCCCATTGCGCCTCTTCTGCCAGCTCAGTGCGCTCGATCGCGCTGGCGATTTGATTGGCAAAGGCGGCCAAGTGCTGGCGCGTTTCGGGGCTCCCGAGCCGCGTAGAGTCCTCTGGGCGCACGCCGAGCACGGCAACCTTACCGCGCGACGCCACGAGCGGCAGGTACATGGCCAGCGCCGAGGGCAAGGTGTCCGTGCCCAGCCCCGCAGGGCGCTCGTGCTCCCAGACCCATTCGGCGACGCTCTGCTCTCGTTCGTCGATCGCTACGCCGTGCCGACCGACCGGAAGCGCGGTGATCTTCGTGCGCTCGGAATTCGGCACTAGCAAGGCGGCACCCATGCCCAGCGCGTCTAACAAGTGGCGCGCCGCGATGCGGGCGATGACCTCGACTTGTTTCGTGGCCGCGAGCTCGCGACTCAAGGCGTACAGACTGGCAGTACGCTGCTCTCGCTGACCTGCGGCGTTGCCCTGGGCGCGCACGCGCTGAGTTAGACCGCTGATCACGAGCGCGACCATGAACATCACACCGAAGGTGACGACGTGGCTCAAATCCCGAACGGCAAAGGTGTAGAGCGGCGGGATGAAGAAGTAGTCGAAGCACAGCACGCTGAGCACGGCCGCGAGCAGCGACGGCGCATACCCAAAACGCAGCGATACCAAGACGATACCCAACAAATAAACCATCACCGCGTCGGCCAATTGCCGCGGGCCGAATGCCGACCAGGAGATCACCGTCGCAACCACGACGGTCGTCGCGGCGGCGACGAAGGCGATGGGCACTGCAGGCATTTTGAAAACCGGCTCGCGCGGCGTCAGATCCGAAACGCTTTCTTCGCCGGACATTACGTAAACGTCGATGGCGCCACTGGCACGCACTAGGCGTTCGAGAAACGACGGGCGCAAGCGATCCCAGACCGAAGCATGCGTCGGCTTACCCACGACGACCTTGGTTACGTTGCGCGACCGCGCATAGCGGATCGTCTCGTCGGCTGCGTTGCTCGCGCTCAGAATGACGGTCTCGGCGCCCAGCTGCTCGGCGAGCCGCATGTTCTCTGCGGCTCGCGCGCGTTCTGTGGCATTCAAGCGCAACGAGGCCGGAGTTTCGACGTACACTGCGAGCCAATCGGCGTGCAGCGTGCTCACCATGCGCCGCGCCCCGCGAATCAGTTGCGTCGAGAGCGGGCTCGGACTGACGCACACGAGTAGCCGTTCGCCGACCGACCAAGTGCTCGCAATGCCGTGGGTCTCACGGTATTGCTGCAGTTGCGCGTCAACGCGCTCGGCCGTGCGGCGCAGTGCCAGCTCTCGCAGCGCGATCAGATTACCCTTGCGAAAGAAGTGCTCGATCGCGCGGCGCGCCTCATCCGGCAGGTAGACTCTGCCGTCTCTCAGCCGATCGAGCAGTTCATCGGGCGGCAAATCGATCAGCCTGACTTCGTCGGCGTGCTCGACAACGGAGTCGGGCACTGTCTCGCGCACGCTGATGTGAGTAATCTGCGCAACGACGTCGTTCAAGCTCTCGATGTGCTGAACGTTGAGCGAGGTGAAGACATCGATGCCGGCATCCAGCAGCTCACGGACGTCTTGGTGACGCTTGGCGTGGCGCGAGCCTTCGGCATTGCTGTGCTCGAGCTCGTCGAGCAAAAGCAGCGCCGGCTTTCGCGCCAGCGCGAGGTCGAGATCGAATTCTTCCAGGCTTACGCCGCGCTCTAGCACCCGACGCCGAGGCAGCAGCTCAAGGCCAAGTAGCAACGCCCCCGTGTCGTATCTGCCGTGCGTTTCGACGACGCCGACCAGCACGTTGCGCCCCGCCGCGCGCTCGGCGCGCGCGGCCTCGAGCATCGAGTACGTCTTGCCGACACCTGGAGCCGCCCCAAAGAAGATGGTGAGCTTGCCGCGCGGCGCGCGCGCGAGCTCACCACCAGCACGCTTGGGCGGTGCGTCGAGGTCGGGCCTGCGTTCGGACATCTAAGCCGAGCGCCTCAGCCCCACTGGATGATGGCGCTACCCAAGAGCACGACACCCAAACCGAGCCAAGTGCTGAGCGGGATTGACTCCTTGAACAGCAACATGCCGAGCAAGATGCTCACGAGGGCAAACAGCCCAACATAGGCGCCGAGCAGCTTGGAAAAGTCGATCGGAACTTGATTCAAGACCAAGCCGTAGGAGCCCAGAACGCAAAAGCCAATCGCGATCATGAGTAGGCCCTTGCCGCGCAGCCCAGCACGGATCAGCGCGTCGCCGCCGACTTCGAACAGCGCGGCAAGAACGAGCACCAGGAGTTGCACGAGTTTGCTGGACATCGGGCTCGCCATGATTGCGCAAAAGAGTCGCACGTTCCTCGGTCTTGTGACCAAGGCCCAGGCCAGGCGGCCTCATAGCGCTATTTTTTTTGGCTCAGTCCGGCCGCAGAAGCCAAGCCGTACCGGCCCGCTGGAACAGGCACTTGACGCCTTATCCGAGGCCAAGGTAGGCGTGCGGCGGAACGCTGGGACGAACCCATGTCTGTGTGGCCCTTTTTTCAGCGGCCGCCCCGGACCTCGAAGACCCTCATGAGAAAAATAATCAACGACTTCGTAAAGTTCCAAGACGCGAGCCTGGCGCGAAAGTGGACCGGTAAGAAAGTTCCGATCTCGCGCGTGTACGAGGCCTACATGGAAGGCCAGATCGACATTCCGGCCGAGCATTGGGAGCAGCTGTTCAACTCGCGCCACGAGACGATGTCGTTCGGCCTGACCGACAGCCACTTCAAGTGGGCGCTGACTAACTTCTTGCCCGAGGTCGCAATCCACTCGAAGGATCAAGACAGCCGCATCGTTGGTGAGCATTACAACCGCGGCAACGACTTCTTCCAGTGGTTCCTGGGCGAGGCCATGGTTTACACCGCGGCTTGGTTCGAGAACCCGAGCGTGCCGCTCGAGCAAGCGCAGTACAAGAAGATCGACCGCGCGTGCCAGAAGCTGCGCCTGAAAGAGGGCGAAACGCTGCTCGATATCGGTTGCGGCTGGGGCACGTTCGTGGCCCGCGCGGCGCGCGAGTTTGGCGCGAAGACCTACGGCGTCACGCTCGCCCAAGAGCAGGTGAACTTCGGTACGGATCGCATCAACGCCTACGGCGTGAGCGACCGTGCCAAGGTCGAAGTTTGTGATTACCGTAACGTCAAAGGCCAGTTCGACAAGATCGTCAGCTTGGAGATGTGCGAGCACGTCGGTGTCAAAAACATCGTCAGCTACTACAAGAAGGTGCACGAGCTGCTGAAGGACGACGGCTTGTTCGTGCTGCAGTGGACGGGTATCCGCTCGCTGTACGCGCCGCAAAATCCGTTGACGGCAATGACACTGCGCCCCGAGGATCTGATTTGGGCGTTGTTCATGGCGCGCTACATCTTCCCGGGTGCCGACGCGAGCCTCACGCTCTCGGGCATGATTCGCGCCGCTGAAGACGGCGGCTTCGAAGTCATCGACGTCGAAAACATGAGCCCGCACTACGTGATCACGCTGCGCGCCTGGCGCGACAATTGGGTCTCCAACGAGCAGGCGATCATCGCGGCTTACGGGCAGCGTTGGTACCGCTTGTGGTATTTCTTCCTGCACTGGTCAGCGCTGATTGGCGAACAAGGATCGGCGTTCACCTACCAGCTCATCATGCACAAGAACAACGAGAGCTTCGACCGGATGGGGCTGCGCTTCGACGGCGGCCACATGCGCTGAACCCGCGTTAAGAAAGCATCAAGACGCCCGGTCGCCCCCCTACGGCCGGGCGTTCCTGCATCCGGGCCCGTGAGCCGTGTTAGGTTCGGCGCGTGATGCACTACGTGCCCTGGCTGCGGCGCCCTTGGACGCTCCGCGATGGCTGATCTCGGCGTCGGGGATCGGGTCGACCAGTACGAGCTCACCGAGCTGCTCGCGCGCAGCGGCATGGCCTCGGTGTTCAAAGCGAAGGACACCGAAACGGGCCAGCTTATCGCGCTGAAGCTGCCGCACTTGCACTTCGAAAGCGACGTGGTCTTTCACGAACGCTTCACGCGTGAGCAGCAGATCGGGCAGCGCTTGAGCTTCCCGGGCATCGTTAAGGTGTTTCCCGCCGGCAAGCGCAGCCGAAAGTACATCGCGATGGAGCTCGTGGAGGGCACGAGCTTGCGCGCGGTGCTCGACGCCGAAAAACGGCTGCCCACCGAGCGTGCCTTGGACTTCGCACGGCAGATCGCCGCCGCCCTCGTGTACCTGCACACCAACGGCGTCGTGCACCGCGATCTAAAACCCGAGAACGTGATCGTCATGGCCGACGGCAAGGTCAAGCTCCTAGACTTCGGGATCGCGCTCGACGACGCCGCGCGGCGCATCACCTGGTTTGGGCTGTCCGCCACCCTGGGCACCCCTGACTACATGGCGCCCGAGCAGATCAACGGTCGCCGTGGCGACGTCCGCACTGACGTCTATGCGCTGGGCTCGATGCTGTTCGAGATGCTCACTGGAGAGCCTCCGTTCGTCGGGGGCAATGCTCAGACGCTGCTGCGCGCGAAGGGCAGCGAAGACCCGCGCTCGCC
>DATCFJ010000836.1:0-2402 GCA_036509605.1 Polyangiaceae bacterium
CGACGAGCCCGCAGTCTGAGCAGGGTGGGCATCTGAGCCGGCGTCGAATGGCGCCGGCTCAGACTGTCACGCTCGTTTGGGTGCGCGCTCCTTGGACCGAACCACGAGCACCGAACAGCGCGCTCTTCGCACCACTGCCTCAGCCACTGAGCCCAGGAGCAAGCGCTCTAGGCCGACTGAATCATGAGTGCCCATCACGACCATATCCGCGGAAAGCGAATCGGCAACGCGGACGATCTCGTCGGTGGGATCACCGACTACAAACTGGCCAGTGACTGGCACCGTAGTCTGACGCCGCGCCATGCGAACGTGGTAGTCAAGGTAGTTTCTCGCTTCCGCCTGCAGCTCGCTGGCGTGGCCGCCACCGGGCGGTGGGCGATCGAAAAGACCGGTCTTGTACACGTGAAGAATGTTCAACTGCGCGTGCTGCCAGTTGCGCCGCGCAAGCCGCGCGGCGGTCTCGACAACACGGCTCGCGCCAGGCGAGGTGTCCACGGCGGCTAAGATCACCGCGATTTGGTCCTCTGCGGCCCCGTCAACCGACTCGACGTCCTTATCAGGATCCATGTTCGTTAAGTTACCTCAGCTGCGTGGACTTGGTGCACAAATAAGGCACTTGCGACGAAGTGGGTCGCTTGCGACATGGGCGAGAAAATCGATCCGCTGCCACAACGCACGAGATGCGGGAGAGTGGTTGTGATGCTCGGCACTCCCTGCTTCGCCCGAGAAGAACTCGACGTCCCCAACGCGCCGCTTTCGAGAGACGTGCGGTGTGGGTCCTTTGCGTTGGACGCTTTCCTCGACGGGTCATTGGTGCTCACGTCATGATATGGAAGGCATAGATGCCGAACGCTTTCCCGTTCTGGACCCTGCTCTCGTTTCCCGCGTTGGTTTTGGCCATTGCCGTGTTTCCGATGACGATTCCGCATCGTTGGGAGAAGCGCGGCTTCCAGATCGCGGTCGTGGCGTTGTGCACGCTTCCAGTCGTCGTCTTCGAGCTAGCGAGCGCTCGCGGTCCGCAGGTCTGGGAAGGGCTCCGCGGCTACCTAGCGTTCGTGGTGACGCTCGGCGCGCTATTTACGACTTCGGGCGGCATTCACCTCAAAGGCGACATCGAGGCAACGCCGCGGAACAATCTCCTGTTTTTGCTCGTCGGTGCGTGCCTTGCCAGCATCATCGGTACGACCGGCGCGAGCATGCTCTTGATTCGACCGCTGCTGAAGACCAACCACCAGCGCGAGCATCGAGCCCACCTAGTACCCTTCTTCATTTTGATCGTGGCCAACGCGGGCGGCCTCCTCACGCCCCTCGGCGACCCGCCCCTCCTCGTCGGATATATCGAGGGCGTTCCATTCTTCTGGACTCTGCATCTGTTTCCGATCTGGCTTTTGTACGTGGGGATTTTCCTGGCCGCATTCTATGCTGCCGACCGTCGTGCTCACGCCCGAGAGACGCGCGCGGCTATCGAGGCAGACCGCGCGGAGGTCGAGCCTCTATCCGTGCTCGGTCGCAGGAATCTGCTGTTTTTGCTGGCGATTGTGCCGGCCGCGCTGTTGCCAGAGGGCTTTCGAGAGCTGGCGTTGCTCGCGATCGCGCTGACGTCATTTTTCACCACGCCCAAGGCCGTGCACGAGGCAAACACCTTTAGCTTCGGGCCGATCCTCGAAGTCGCAATCATCTTTAGCGGGTTGTTCTTGTGCCTAGGTCCGATTGAGGTGAAGTTGGCAGAGGCCGCACCGCATTTCCCAGTGCAAGGCGCTTGGCAGCTGTTTTGGGGCTCCGGCGCGCTGTCCTCGGTGCTCGACAACGCTCCGACGTACACGGCGTTTGCCGCGCTCGCGCGCGGCCTTGCTGGTCACGGCGCGGCGCTTGTCGCCGGCGTCGATCCGATCAAGTTGGCGGCCATCAGCGCGGGCAGCGTAGTCATGGGCGCTACGACGTACATCGGCAATGGCCCAAATTTGATGGTCAAGGCCGTTGCCGAGGCCGAGCGCTATGGCGTGCCAAGCTTCTTCCGTTACTTCGTGTTCGCCTTCACGACCATGTTGCCCGCGCACCTCATTGTCACCGCCGCCTTGTGGTGGCTCGACCGCTGAGCGAATACTGACGTTCGCGCTACCTCTGACGATCTCCAATCAGCGTCACGGAGATTCCGTTTTCGGATCTCGTCTGCCGGGCAGCCGCGCTTGCTCGCCGTTGGTCAATGGCAGGACCGCCCGAGCAATCGATAAGCTCAAAATACTTGCGACTCCGCTTGCGGCGAGCACGCCCAACTTTGCTGCGCCGAGCAACGAAGCGTCGGCGAAGGCGAGCTGCGCGATGAACAATGACATCGTGAAACCGATGCCTGCCACCGTGCCGAGCACTGCAAGGTGACGCACGTTGAGCCCTGCGGGCAACGC
>DATCFJ010000837.1:0-8425 GCA_036509605.1 Polyangiaceae bacterium
TCCGCGTGGCCTGGCTCGCAGCCTCGGTCGGGCTCGCGCTCGGTCTCGTCGATCTGCTGCTCACGCGGCGCGCCTGGTTTCAACGCCACCGCATGAGCAAGGACGAAGTCAAGCGTGAGTATCGCGAGTCCGAGGGCGATCCGGCGCTGAAGGCCGCCCGTCGTCGCGCTCATCAAGAAGCAATCACCGGCGCCACTCTCGGCGCCCTAAAAACCGCCAGCGTGGTCATCGTGAATCCCACCCATCTCGCCACCGCCCTCAAGTACAGCGAAGAGGAGGACTCCGCGCCCGCAGTGGTCGCTCAAGGCCAGGGGGAAATGGCCAAGCTCATCGTCGACGCAGCGCGCGCCTACGGCGTGCCCATCGTGCGAGACGTCCCCGTTGCCCGCGCGCTCAACGACCTCGAGATCGGCGACGAGATCCCCGAAGCCCTATATGAGGCCGTCGCTGAGATTTTGCGAGAGCTCTGGCAGGGCGAAAATCCCGCGCAAGCGGCCGAAATCTAAGCGGTCGGACGCCGCCACGCGCGCGCGCGGCCAGGCAAGGCGCATTTCTGACGCAGACATCCCGAAAATCCCGGCTATATTCCGGTGATGGCGGTGGCGTTTTCGGGTGCTCGGGTTTGGTTTGGTGGCTTGTGCTTGGTGGCAATGGCGGGCTGCGGCGGGCGCACCTCAACGTTCACCCCTGAGGACGACCCGAGCTTCGGCAGCTCCGTGCCTGCCGGTGGCGGAGCGGGTGTCAGCGGTTCGTCATCGAGCAGCAGCGGCCCCTCGAGTGCTGGCGCCTCCAGCACCCCGGCCGGCGGCGCAACGGGCACGAGCACCGGCGTGGCCGGTGGCGCAACAATCGGTGGCTCTTCTGGTATCGCCGGTGCTCCGAGTAGCGGAACGGGCGGCTCAGCCGGATCGACGGGCAGCGCAGCCGCCGCCACGTGCGCGAACTTCTGCGCACAAGCGACCAACAACTGTGCGGGCCAGTTTGGAGGCTACCCGGACTGCGTGAGCAGCTGCACGAGCGAGCTCGGCGCGAGCCCACTGTGCTTGCAGCTCGGGCAAGCCGTGATCAATTGCTTTTTGCCCTTCATCCAAGGCGGCGGTCAGCGTTGCAATAATGTCGACACCTACGCCCAGGCGCAGTGCGCGCAGCAGTTGGACCAATTTCAACAGTGCTCGGATTCGGCGACGCCTACGCCTACGCCCGTTCCCGTGCCCGTGCCGCTGCCGATCCCCGAGCCTGCCGCCAACTGCAGCAGCGCAGGCTCGAGCACCGGGGTGACCTGCGATCTGACCTCGAAGTGCGTTGACGGCACCTACTACATGGTCAACTGCAAGCAGGGCTCGCCCACCGAGAGCTTCTGCACCTGCCAGACAGGCAACGGTTCGGGGGCCAGCGCGGGCGGAGGGTTCACGCTCAACGAAAGCGTCGCGTTCGCCTGCTACGACGCCGTGTCGGCTTGCGGCGGGCCGATCCCCGGGCCAATCCCCCTGCCCCGCTGAGAACGAGCGGTGCTCGTGGCTATGGGCCCGAGGCCGTGCGGCGCTCGACATTCGTCGGAAACCGCGGCGTGAAGCTTCGCCGATAGGCTGACGGCTCAGGTGGCACGGCTCAGCGAGCCGCGCCGCGTGCAATACGCACGAAAAGGAGCTCTGCCATGGCATGGCGTCAGCGCGTCGTCGTAGTGGGTGCCGGCTTCGGTGGGATCGCGTTAGCGCGTGCGCTGAGGCACCAGCGCGTCGACGTGCTCTTGATCGATCGCAACAATCACCATGTTTTTCAGCCACTGCTCTATCAAGTGGCGACATGCGCCCTGTCGCCATCGGAGATCGCGTTCCCGATCCGCTCGATCTTCTCCTTACAGAAGAACGTGGAGGTTTTGTTCTCCGACGTGCAGAGCGTCAACCTGAAAGCCCGTCGCATCGAAACCTCGACTGGGCCGGTCGACTACCACTTTCTGGTCTTGGCCGCGGGCGCGCGCAACAACCACTTCGGGCACGACGAGTGGGCGGATATCGCCGTAGGCCTCAAAACCTTGGACGACGCGCTCGAGATCCGCCGCCGCGTGCTGGTCGCGCTAGAGGTCGCTGAGCAGGAGACCGCCGATCTGCGGCGCCGCGAGCTGCTTACGTTCTGCGTAATCGGCGGCGGACCAACCGGCGTAGAGATGGCCGGCGCCTTGAGCGAGCTGTCACGCACGCTCGTCGGGCGCGACTTTCGTCATATTCGACCGGAGGAGATCAGCGTCATCTTGCTCGAAGGTGGACCCGCGATTCTGACCAGCTTCAGCGAAGTGTCGCGCGCGCGCGCCACCGAACAGCTCGAAACTCTGGGTGTGGACGTGCAAACGTCAGCCAAAGTGACCGCTATCGAACGCACCGGAGTAACCGTCGTCCGAGACGGCGGCCAGCCGCAGGTGATCCCCGCGGCGAACGTAATTTGGGCGGCGGGCGTGAAGGCATCAGGGCTCGCAGCGAGCCTGGGCGTGCCGCTCGACCGAGCTGGACGGGTGATCGTGGATCGCTCGCTGAACGTGCCGGGCTACGACGAAGTGTTTGCAATCGGTGACCTCGCGGCTTGCAACAACCCCGACGGCAGCCCGATCCCCGGCGTGGCGCCGGCCGCTGCACAAGCGGGCCGCTTCGTCGCAAAGCAGATCTCGCTGCGTGTTGCAGACTTGCCAACCGGGGAGTTTCGTTACGTGAACAAAGGCAACCTCGCCACGATTGGCCGCAAAGCGGCGGTAGCGGAGTTCGGCAAAGCCAAGCTGTCTGGCTTCGTCGCCTGGATACTGTGGCTTGGAGTTCACATCTGCTTCTTGGTCGGCTTCCGCAATCGATATGTCGTACTTTTCCAGTGGGTTTGGCACTACTTCACCAATCAAGGCGGAGCGCGCTTGATCACCGGACCACGCGATCCGTTGACGGGCTGGCCTTCGCAACCGAGGCGCCTCTCAAAATCACTCAGTAATCGAGCCCCCGCATAAATCCTGGCCTACGTTCAGTCGCCGTAGCCCCGACCGGGCCCGGCGGTGGTAGCCTCGTTCGCTACCGTGTCGGGCCGTGATCAACTCTTGCTCGCCGAGACCGCGTTCGCAGCCAAGAACTACGCGAAGGCCATCGAGCACGCCGAGGAAGCGCTGAGGCTTGGTCTCGATATCGGCGCCCCCGACTCGGAGCGCGGCGAGTACGCACCCAAAGAGGAGTCGTCCCGCTGCGAGATTCTGTGGGGCATGGCTCTGCTCGAGAGCGGCGGTGACCGGGATGCCGCGCTCGAGCACTGCAACCGCGCGGTAAGTTTCGCGCGCGAGGACAAGCGCGCCTGGAGCAACCGCGGACACCTGCGCCGGGAACGCGGCGAGCTAGAGCTTGCGCTCGCTGATCTCGGCTGGGCGCTGAAGTACGATCCGGATTATGTGTTCGCGCGCTTGCGACGCGCGCAATGCCTGCAGACGCTCGGCCGCCTCGAGGAAGCAGAACAAGATCTGGCTCAGATCCTGCTGAAAACTCCGTGTGATGCCTTCCCGTTCGCGCTCTGGCAAGAGATCCGTGCTCAGCGCGGCCTGCCGAATGACGCCACTCAGCTTCCGCAACCGAAAGACGTCGCAGCCTTCGTCGCGCGCGGCATCGGCTTCGCGCAGAGCAATGAGCACCTGCGCGCGATCGCTGATTTCGACGCTGCCATCGCTCTTAGCCCGACGCCCTATGCGTTCCTCAACCGAGGGCTCGCACACCGGGCGCTAGGCAACTTAGCAGAAGCAAAGGCCGACCTCGAAGTTTGGGTGAAAGTCGACCCCGGTTGGGCCCCCGCCGTGGCGGCGATCGACGCCGCGCTTAAGGCACAGAGCGACCCGTAGCGCGCCGTTCAGCTGCCGATCCGGACTTTCTTCTTCAGCGCCTGCAGCTCGTCTTCGACTTCGCTCTTGGCGGGCGAGGCAGGGCTCGCGGCGGCACCGTTCTCTAGCGCGCGAAACTTGGCTTCGACCTCGGCGGGCGACAGACCACCCGGGCCGCGACCGTCGAGCGCCGCATTCACTTCGCCCTGGGCGAGCACGGTGTTCTCGACATTCTCGATCTTGTCTTCCATGCGCCGGAATTCGTCGAACGCGCCAGCGCCTGAACCGACCTTGCCCAAACCTTCAACGCCGCCACCAGCTTTGGCGATCTGCGCCTGCGTGGCGATGGTGTTCTTGCGGAGCTCGATCTCCTTGACCTTGCGCTCCATGCGCTCGAGCGCCTCTTTCATCTCGAGCGCGTTGGCCCGTTGCTGGCCACGCTCTGCCTCGGCACGGTCTCGCTCGCCGACCGCGCGTCGCTTCTGCAGCAGGGCTTCGCGCGCCAGAACGTCGTCATTGCTCTTTACGGCCAGCTCGGCGCGCGCGCTCCACTTGTCCACCTCTTGGTCCAGCTCTTCGACCTTCTTCTTCCACTGCTTCTCGGAGGCGACGCCGCTGACGACCTCCTTCTTCGCAGCGTGGATCTGCTCGCGCATCTCGATCAGCGTTTGATCGAGGCTTTTCCGCGGGTCGTCCGCTTTGTCGAGCAGCGCGTTGAAATTGGCAGACAGAACTTGGGTGGCGCGGGCAAAGATCCCCATTGCCGAAACATGCCATATTCCGGCACGGCGCCAGGCCGTTCGGCTAAAACTCCGCTGATCTTCAGCGATTTACGATGTGAATCGCGTGACCGAGCGAGGCTGCTGCGGCTTCCATCATCGCTTCCCCGAGGGTCGGGTGCGGGTGAATGGACAGTGCCATGTCCTCGGCGGTAGCCACGGTCTCGAGCGCCAACACGGCTTCGCTGATCAGATCGCTCGCCGACGGCCCGACAATGTGAATGCCGAGGATGCGACCGGAGGCGGTGTCGGTGACCACCTTCACGAAGCCGTCAGTCTCCATGATGCTGACTGCGCGACCGAGCGCCGCGAACGGGAACTTGCCAACCTTGACGGTGTGACCCTGAGCCTTGGCTTGCTCTTCGGTCAGGCCGGCGGTGGCGATCTCCGGATCGGTGAAGATGATACCAGGGACCGTGACCCAGTCTTTGCCGGCATGCTTGCCGGCGATGACTTCGGCTGCCACTTCGCCCTCCTTCGAGGCCTTGTGCGCGAGCATGGGTTGACCGCTCACGTCGCCGATCGCGTACACGCCCTTGACGTTGGTCTCGCAGAACTCGTTGGTTTTGACGAAACCGCGCTGGTCGATCTCGACGCCCAGCTCTTCCAAGCCTATCCCGCGCGAGCGCGGCTTCATGCCGACCGCAACGAGCACCACGTCACACTCGAGCTTCTGCTCCTTGCCTTCGGCTGAGACGACCACGGTGACGCCGTTCGCCGTCTTCTCGAGGCGTTCCGCGCGGGTGTTCTTCAGCACCTTACCGCCACGCGACGCGAGCTTCTTTTCGACGACTTTTACGCAGTCGGGATCGGTACCCGGCAGCAGGCTGGGCGTCAGCTCGACCACGGTGAGCTCGGCGCCGAAGCTCTGGTAGACCATGCCTAGCTCGAGACCGATGACGCCGCCGCCGATCACGACCAAGCGCTTCGGGATCTCGCGCAAGCTGACCGCTTCACGGGCGCCGATTACGGATTTGCCGTCGAACTCGAAACCTGGCACTTGAATCGTGGCCGAGCCGGTGGCGACGACGATGCCCTTGGTGGCCGTGACGCGACGCTTTTCGCCGGACTTGAGCAGGACCTCGATGGTCTTCGCGTCGACGAGGTTGCCGCGGCCTTCGATGATTTCGCTGCCGTTGGCTTTGAGCAGGGAGCGAACACCGCTGGTCATCTTCTTGACCACGCCGCCCTTCCAGTCTTGCATCTTGTTGACGTCGACCTTCACGTCACCGACGCTGATGCCGGCGTCACCGATGTGCTTCGACTTCTCGACGAAGTGCGCGTTGGCGATCAGAGCTTTCGACGGAATGCAGCCCCAATTGAGGCACACCCCGCCGTACTCCTCTTCCTCTATGCACGCGACTTTCAGCCCGAGCTGCCCCAGGCGAATCGCACACACGTAACCGCCGGGGCCGCCGCCCAGCACGATGGCGTCGAATTGATCCATGCCGCGCTCATGTAACGCGTGATCTGCGTCATCACAAGGGCGTACTGGATTTGTCGGGCGCGAGGGCTGCGCACGGCGTTTCGCGGCGCTCTTTAGTGCGGGCGTGCGGCTAGCGCGGCGCGAACAGCTCCCGGCGCTGCTCCTGCAAATGCCCTGGCAGCTCGGCGTAGACGTCATCGAACAATGACGCGCGCGGCGGCGGCGGCTGAGATTCGACGTGTTCGAGCGCGCGGTCGAGCTCGGCGTTCAGCTCTTTTTCGACGGCCAGAGCGCGCTCCTCAGCGAGCGCCCCCTGAGCCGAGAGCTGCCTGCTCAAGCGCGCGATTGGGTCCCGCAAACGCCATTCGGCGACCTCCCCTTCGGTGCGGTACAGCGTGGGGTCATCGCTGGTGGAATGAGGACCGACGCGATACGTGACGCACTCCAGAAACGTCGGACCGAGGCCGTTACGCGCTCGCGTGGCGGCGCGCTGGAAGGCCGTGTACAGGCCGCACACGTCGTTGCCGTCGAGGCGTTCGGCGGGCATGGCGTAAGCGAGCGCGCGTTCGGCAAAGGTGCTGGTGTTGCTCTGTCGCGAAGCGGGCGTGCTGATCGCCCATTGGTTGTTTTGACACACGAACACACACGGCACGCGGAACACCTGGGCGAAGTTGAGCGCGGAGTGAAAATCTGCCGAGCTGGTCGCGCCGTCACCCAAGCAAGCAGCGCTGACCATGGGCTCCGAGCGAAGCTTGGCCGCCCAGGCCGCACCGACGGCGTGCGTGAGCTGAGTTCCGATGCAACTCGACCAAGACACCACGTTGGCCGCGCGCCCGCTCATGTGGCTGGGCATTTGGCGGCCTTTGAGCACGTCCTTGTCGTTGCCGAAGACTTGCGCCAGGTAGGTCTCGAGCGGAAAGCCGCGCACGAGTAGTATCGAGCTCTCGCGCAGCGCTGGGAACACCCAGTCGCTCGCTTGTAGCGCGTAGCCGAGCGCCACCGGCACGGCCTCTTGCCCGGTGCACGTACCATAGAAACCGATCCTCCCCTGACGCTGGAGGGCTTGCATGCGTTCGTCCAAGATTCGGATGCGTCGCAGCGCGCGATAGAACTCGAGCTGCAAGGGCAGCGGGACAGAGGTCATGGCAAGGCTTCGATTTCCAAGAGCGCCGCGGCCACCGTTTCCGGATCAGCCTCGGCGGGTGTCATGCGTTGTAAGATCGTTCGGGCTTCCCTGAGCCGCGCGCGCCCCGCCGCGGCAACGGCGATCGTACGCGCGTCGCGCGTGAACGCTGACAGCCCGCGCAAGATCGCAGCCTTAGCTTGCTCGTCGCCCAAGCGCGCCAAGGCGACGCGCGCGTGCCAGGCCAAAGGATCGCGGAATAGGCCGAAGAAGCCGAAAGCGCGGCGCGCAAGTGCCGGCCGCGCCTCACTGATCTGCAGCTCGCCTGCCAACTCGAGCGCGGCCTGCTCGTCCTCCAACGACGCCACGCGGTCTTTGCGCTCGACGACAGCGCGGATCACGTCCGCACCGCACTTGTCTCCGACGCGCGCGAGCAAAATGGCAGCCGCCAAGCGCACGCTCGGCACTTCGTCGCGCAGCGCGGCGCGCGCCCGTTGCCGGAGCGGTTCGGGCAAAGGCGCCCCTTCGAGCACATGCTCTTCGGCGAGCCGATAGGCGATTTGCCGGACTTCCGCGTCCAGGTCGCGACTGGCAAGGGCGAGCTCGTCGAGCAGTGTTTCGTGCGCGACGCGGTTCAGGGCGATCAGCGCCTGAAAGCGCATTTCCGGCGCGGCATCTTGGCGGGCCGCATTGAGCAGCGTGCGCGCCTCTTGGTCCGTTTCGTCGGCGATCTCGCCGAGCGCAGCCAAGGCCATCTCGCGCACTTGCACGGGTCCCGAGCGCGCGGCGGCGAGCAGCGCCTGGCGTGACTCTTTCGCGTCGGCGTCGCCCAAAGCCAGAGCGGCAGCGGCGCGCACGTGCAGCTCTGCGTCGCTGTCCATGACCTCACACAGGGCTGCGAGCGCGCGCGCTCGGTCCGAGGTTTCCGACAGGCGCACCAGATCGCCCAATGCCGAGAGGCGTGTCTCGTTCTTGGCGTGCCGCAGATCGCGCAGCGCCGCTTCGAGCGTCCGCGGCAACGAGCGAAGGCCGAACATTGCCCGCTAGTTTAGCAGCAAAGAGCGCGCGGGCGCTCGAGACCGCTCAGGTTAGCCGCCCGCGCCGGCGTCATGGGATGCTCCAGAAGCGCCGCCGTCGCCAGCGTCAGCCAACCCGCTCGCGCCGCCGTCGCCGACAGAAGCGCTGACAGGCGGGCCCGCGTCCGAACCGAGACAGACTTCATTGCTACCCGTCAGGCCCGCGTCGGGGTCCCCCGCCGGGTCGGC
>DATCFJ010000838.1:0-3840 GCA_036509605.1 Polyangiaceae bacterium
CCAAATGGACGCCGCGCGATCGCGATCCACGAACGCGCCTTCCTCGAGCTTACCGTCGACTTCCAGCGCGAGCCGTTCGATCTTCGCATCCGCCGGGATGGGAAAGCGATAGATACCCTCGAGGACGTCGTCGCTCGAGCTCTCGAAGACCTCGTCGATTTCGGTGCGCGCCATGGCGCCGGCGATGCGCACGTGCACGCTGTGCGCGGCGAGCTTCACCGCGCCGCGCAATTCTTCGCTGCTGCCCGGCTTCTGCGCGGTCAGCTCACCGAGTCCGCGGCTGGTTGTGCCGGGCTCGTTCGCGCCCTGCAGGGCGTCGCTGAACGAAACTGCTTCGGCCAAGGCGGCGCCCGAGCTCACATACGGCGTCGCGCCGCGATAGCAGCGCGCTTCTTCGCCGGCTGCGACGCGCAGCGGGGTACCCGTGCTCGTCCCGAAGCTCGCCGTGCCGCGGATCACGGCCAAGATCGCAAAGTCGCTACCCGCACGCAGCAGGACCTTGCCCGCGCCCAGCTCGACGAACGCATCGCTGAGATCGAAGCGCGCGCGTGCCGCAGTCTTGCTTGGTGTCTCGAGTATGACAGCGCCGCGGCTCAGCCGCGCGTGTCCGGCGCTCTTGCTGGCCAGAGAGAGCTCGGTGTCATGGTCGAGCGCGAGCTGAGTGCCATCAGCGAGCGCGATCTGTGCGCTGCTTTGCGCGCCGCTGCGCAGCACCGAGCCCGCGGGCACGCTCGAACCGGTTGCCGCGCGCGAGCAGCTTTTGCCCTTCGGATCGCAAATCTGTAGCCCGGAGCCCGTGCTTGGCGCGCTGACGCGAGTGACGGTGCCGCGCTCCGCGGTGGCCTCACGCGCTCTCGGCTTGTTGCAGCAGACGAGGCCGAGCACGCTCGTCAAGGCGAGCACTAGACTCGGGAAATAGCGGGCGAGGGTCGGGCGGCGATGGTTCATGGGCGGGTCTGGTATGGTTAGAACGCGACGCTGCGCCTCCAACTTTCACTGATACGTACAGCCCCCACGAATGATTTGACGCGCTTCATGATCCCCAGGACCAATTCCGGGCAGGCCGTAAATCCGCGCCATTTCTTGGCCGGGAGGTAGGTGCGTGTGCGCCGCCCAAAAACCTTGGTTAACCTGCGCTGGCGATGCCCGAGCTGCCCGACGTGGCGATCTACATCGAGCGCTTGAGCGCGCTCGTGGTGGGGCAGGTGCTTGAGCGCACGCGCCTCAAGAGCCCGTTTTTGGTGCGTAGCTTTGAGCCTCCGTTGTCTGCGGCCGAAGGTCAGCGCGTCACGGGCTTTCGCCGCATCGGCAAACGCATCGTGTTCGAGCTGACGGACGACTTGTTCCTCGTCTTTCACCTGATGATCGCCGGCCGCTTTCATCTGAAAGACAAGAGCGACAAGCTTCTCGGCAAGCACATGCTGCTCGGGCTCGAGTTCAGCAACGTCGAAAAGATGTTGGTGTTGACGGAAGCTGGCAGCAAGCGTCGCGCGAGCTTGAACGTGGTGCGCGGCGCCGGCAATTTGGTCGAGTTTTCGCGGGGTGGGCTGGAAGTGCTCGGTTCGAGCCTGCCGGACTTCCGACACGCGTTGCTGCTCGAAAACCGCACGCTGAAGCGCGCATTGACCGATCCGCGGCTGTTCAGCGGCATCGGCAACGCCTACTCGGACGAGATTTTGCACGCCGCCAAGCTTTCGCCGGTCAAGCTCACGCAAAGCCTGGCGGACGCCGAAATCGCGCGTCTGCACCGGGCGACCGAAGCAGTGCTCATCGCTTGGACGGAGCGCCTACGTGCGGAGGTGGGCTCGGGCTTTCCCGAGAAGGTGACCGCGTTTCGACCCGAGATGGCCGTGCACGGCCGGTTCCAGCAACCCTGTCCGGTGTGCGGTACCAAGGTGCAACGCATCTCCTACGCCGCCCACGAGCTCAACTATTGCCCGAAGTGTCAAACCGGCGGCAAGCTGCTAGCCGACCGCGGCCTGTCACGCCTGCTCAAGTCCGACTGGCCGAAGAGTCTGGAAGAGCTCGAAGAATTCAAAGCGGGCCGGCGCTCGGGCGAGACGGTGATCAACACACCTACAGCGCGAAAGTCCTGAAGGCGTGGCATGCTCTGCGTTTGTTGGTAGCGGAAAAGCGTTTTCCGACTCCGCAGCGGTTTCGGGTGCTGCCTGGGGTGTCGCTCGTGGGTCAGGTCGACGCGGAAGCGCGAGTTCGGGCCATTCGTCCTGCGGTGACCACGAAGGGCATGTACCTCGCGGATCTCGTCCTGCGGCTCGAGCCACGACAAGTCGAGGAAGTGTGGCCCGCGTTGCAAGTGGCGCCGCGCCACGGAAAGTACCAGCCGTTTCTCGACTACCCGTTCGCGGACGCGCTGCGTTGGCTGCACGCCGTAGCTCGCCATCGGCACCCGAACGCGACGCTGCTCGAAGGCCTGCGCTTGCTCGGTCGTGACACCGTCAAGGTGTTCTTGGCATCGCGCGCCGGGCAGGTCGTGCGCTCGATGACGCTCGGCCCGCGCGAAGCGTTGCTGCGCATGCCCGCGATGTGGAAAGTGACGGACCCCACGCATAGCGTCGTGGCCAGCGAACCGCGCATGGGCTGTGTGCACTTCGAAGTCCGCGGGTTCCCCGGTTGGATCGACTGCGGCTTGATCGGCACGCTCGAGCAAGTCGTGCTCAGCCGCGACGCCGAGCCGGAAATAGACGTCGTTCTGCACGGTCCAGAGCACGGCGAGTTCACCGTGCGTCTCGCTCAGCGTTGAGCCGGCGCGCCCGTCTTGTCCAAGATCATGAACTGCACTCGGCGATTTCTGGCGCGGGCCTGAGGTGTCACGTTCGGCGACATCGGGCGCTCCTGACCGTAGCCATGCGCAACTAGCCGATCGGCAGCCACTCCGTGGTTGGTCAACCAGTCGAGGATGGCGTTGGCGCGAGACTCTGAGAGTGCCTTGTTGTGCTCGGGGGTCCCGTTATTGTCTGTGTGCCCTTGAATCTCGACACGGGCAATATTGGGTGCGTTCGCCAATGCGTCGGCGATCTCCTCCAGCAACACTTGCGAGTCGGGCAAGATAGTCGCTGAATCTTGCTCGAAGTGGATCTGCTGGCTGATCTTGAGCTCGTTCGCGGCAAGGACAACGTGCCCGACTTTGGGCCGCTTGTGCAGACTCACCTCGCTGTGAGCGTCCTGGCGCTGCCCCAACTCCAGCGTCTGGTCGTGAAACAGGTAGTTCGGTGCCTCGACCTTGAGCGTGACCTTCCCCGGCAAGACTCGCTCGAAGCGGAAGCTCCCGCTCGCGTCCGCAGCCAGGCGCAGACTTCGCCCCAGCGCATCAATCAGCTCGACCTGCGCTCCAGCCACGGGGCTCGCGCTGTCCGCGTCGAGCACGCTGCCGCTCACGTTCCCCGCTCGCGGCAAGGCCTCGAGCTCGCAATCCAAATCGACGTAGGAAGGCCCCGGCGTTGTCGGCGTTGTCGGTGCTGGCTTCGTGGCTGTGGGTGCTTGCGGCGTGGGCTCGACGGGGATGACTACCGAGCATGCGCCTGGTTTGAAATTCTCCGCCTCGACATTGAACGCGTACGTTCCGGGGTCGAGGTCAGTCGTGACGAAGCGGCCGTCCACGCCGCTGGCCATGGCCGTGAGCTCGCGACCTTGATAACGGATGATCGCGTTTGGAATGCCCTCTTCCTTGCTTCGCTCATGAACGAAGCCACGCACCTTGAGGCCCAGCTTTGCTTGCGGTGCTTCGGAGACGCGCTGCACGATCACGACCCGTTGCGGCGCTGGCTCTTGAATGTCGAACGCGTAACCGATGCCGAGCCACAAGTCCCAGGGCAGAGTGGG
>DATCFJ010000839.1:0-7979 GCA_036509605.1 Polyangiaceae bacterium
CGCGCATGAGCTCGCCGCGCGCGAGGCGTCGCGCCCTGACGTTCCCATTGCGGAGCTGAACGCGCTCAGCGCGGCGCGTGCCGCGCTTCCGGTTCGTGGTCGCGCGCTGCACTTCGGGGCGTTGCTTGCGGCGCGCATCGCCGATGCCGATAGCGCGCGCCGACTGAGCGCCGCAGCTGGTGACGCCGCGCGCGAGTTCTTGCGTCGCGCTCCCCCCGAGCTGAGTCAATCCGTGCGTTCCTTGGACTGGGTGCGGGCCGCCGAGATAGGCGGAGATCCGGGCATATTCCCCGAGCAAATCGCGGATGTTGAAGCGCTGGTGCGAGGTTTGAGTCAGCGCGATCGGCTGCGACCGCTGCTGCGCCAAGTGGTGGACGCGCTGGTGCTGTGGACTGGCGTGGAGCGCGGCTTGCTCTTGCTTCGCGCTCCCGGTGGCAAGCTGCAGCCGCGCGCGGCTCGCAATCTGCGGCGCGCTGATCTCGGCCCGGAGCAGCTCGAGCTCAGTCAGTCACTAGCTCGGCGTGCGCTCGAGTTGGGCGAACCCGTCGTAGCGGTGGACGCGACCGGCGATCTGCCGGAGGTGCACGTGAGTGTGCACGCGCTGAAGTTGCGCAGCGTGCTGGCCGTGCCGCTGATCGCGCGCGGTGAAGCGCTCGGCGTGGTCTACTTGGACGATCGCGTCCGACGCGGCGCATTCGGTTCCCGCGAGCTGTCGTGGGTGCGCTTGGTGGGCACACTGGCGGCGGTTGCGATCTTGGACGCCAAGAGCCAGCTCTTGCTACGGCGCTCGGTTCGGCGCGCGGAACGCGCCGAAGCGCGCCTGGGTGCACAATTGGCGCACCGCGAAGCGGAGCTGGAGGTCGCCGAGCGGGAGCTCGCGCGCGCCCGGGATGCCCGAGAAACGCGCTTTTCGTACGAATCGATCGTCGGCCAGAGCGAGGCCGTCCACCGCATGTTGAAGCTGGTCGATCGCGTGACGAGCGCCGAGGTGCCGGTGTTGATTCTGGGCGAATCGGGCAGCGGTAAGGAGCTGGTCGCGCGCGCGATTCACGAGAACGGACCGCGCAGCAAGCAGCCGTTCGTCACGGAAAATTGCGGCGCTATCCCCGAGACGCTGCTCGAGGCCACTCTATTCGGTCACGTGCGCGGAGCGTTCACCGGCGCGACGCGACCGCGTGCAGGGCTGTTCGAGGTCGCCGACCGCGGCACGTTCTTCTTGGATGAGATTGCCGAGATGAGCCTCGGCATGCAGACCAAGCTACTGCGCGTGCTACAGAACGGCGAAGTTCGCCCGGTGGGCTCGGAGACTGCGCGCTTCGTGGATGTGCGCGTGATTGGCGCCACGCATCGCGATCTGGAGGCGCTGGTGGCGGCCGGTAAATTTCGCGAAGATCTGTATTATCGTTTGAACGTGGTCAGCTTACGGGTGCCGGCGTTGCGCGAACGGCAGGGTGACGTCGCGCTGTTAGTGCGGCACTTCGTGGCCCGCTACGCGCAAAAACGCAAAGTGACGATCTCGAAAGCCGCCATGGACGCGCTCTCCGCCTACCGCTGGCCGGGCAACATCCGTCAGCTCGAAAACGAGGTTCGGCGCGCGTTGGTGCTCGCCGATGACGTCGTTACCCCCGACATTCTGTCGCCGGAGATCGCGCGCGAAGCCGCAGCCGGCAACGCTGCCGGCAAATCTCCCGATGACCTCGACTTGCGCGGACGTGTCGACGCGCTCGAAGGCGAGTTGGTGCGCAGCGCGTTGAAGCGCACCGAGGGCAATCAAACGCGCGCGGCAGAGCTCTTGGGCTTATCGCGCTTCGGCCTGCAGAAGATGATCAAGCGCTTGCAGATCGGCAGCGACTGAGGGCGCCGCGTTCACGGCGCCGCATGTCGTTCGCCGTTCAGGGCTGCGCGGGCAGCGCCACCCGAGGCGGCTCCTTCGAGCCGGTCCTAGAACCTAGGACCGGCTCTTAGCCAGCCGGGAGCGTTGCCTGCGGGCCATCCAGCGGTTTATCTCGGCGAGGTCCGCCACGGGTTGATTCGTGAACGGCGTGTGATGCAAGTAGCCGTCGGGACCAAATTCGGGCGTAATCGTGATGGATTCGTGGCGCGCGGCGACTTCATGCGCGATGCGTTGCCACCAGGACTCGTGCGCGGACAGCTCGCGCTCGAACTCCGGAGCGCGCGGGTCCGGCACTTGCGGACCTTGGGCGTAGCCCACGCGCGCGTGCATGTGACGAGCGCGTGAGATGGCCAGCGCGAGCACGGCCTCGTCATCCGGTAGGCGCTCGCACACCACGCACCAATGGCTAAAGTCGCAGGTCAAGCGCAGCGCGGGCAGCTCGCGCAGCAGCTCCGCGGTGGCCCACGGTTGAAACGTCGGACGGCTGCGATGGGTCTCGACAGTGAGCAACACCCCCAATTCTGCCCCGAGCTCCAAGACACGCCCCAGAAAATCTACGGCTTTGGCCGTGGGCCAGCTATCGGAACCGACGAGGCACGTGCAAAACAACGCGCCGGCTTCCACCGCTCGCGCGACTTGAACCTGTACGTCGGCCAAGTGCGCAGCGAATGACACCGACGAAGCGGGCGCGTACGACCCGCCGCTGCAAATCTCGGCGAGGTAGGGCACTCCCGAGTTGCGCAGCGCGCGCGCCTCCGACTCGCTAGCGGGCGCCGGCGCTTCGATGCCGTCGAAGAGCTCTGACTCGACTTCGCGTCGGCAGGCGTCGAGCCCGCCGAACGCCCACGCGCTGGCGAACATCGAGACCTTCACGCGGGCACCGAGCTTCCTGTGGCGGCGCCGTCTGCGCGCTCCGCGCGCTCACGCGCAAAGGACGCGAGCCCGAGCGCGCCTTTCGGCATTTGCATCTCGCCTCGCTCGATCTGCCGCTTCATGTACGAAAAGCTCTGCGCGGTTTGTGCCAACAGGTGCTCTCCGGCGCGCACGGCCGGGTAGTGCGCCGTGCCGTCGACCGCCACTAAGTGCGGGCTCGGGGCGATTTCGGCGTCGTAGTCGAGGTTGAAGAACAGCGGGGCGGAATAGCGCTCTTCGCGCACTTTGCGGACGCGGTGTGCCGTCGACACCCAGCGACCGTTGCTCAGCACCTCCAAAAGATCTCCGATGTTGATCACGAAGGTGTCGGGCAGGGGTGGGGCGTCCACCCATTTTTGTTTGGCATTCAGCACTTCTAGCCCGGGCGAGGTGGCGTGCAGAATGGTGAAACATTCGTAGTCGGTGTGAGCGCCGATGCCCGGCGCGTCCGCGGCTTCGGGCTGGAATGGGTAATGAATCAGCCGCAGTTGTGAGGGCGGCTTGTGCAGCACGTGGTCGAAGTGATCCTCCGGGAGGTCGAGCGCGAGCAAGAAGCCGCGCAGCAAGCGCCGCCCAAGCTGAGTCACTGCCTCGTAGTACGCGTACACGCGCTCTCGAAACAGAGCGACTTCAGCGGGCCAACGGTTGGGTCCGAGCAGCCGATTCCCGGCCAGGTAGTCTGGATCAGTCTCGGGCAAGTCGAGAGACAGATCGAAGGCCTCTTTGCTGTCCTTCGACCCGGCGTAGAAGACCTCCTCGCCAGGCGGCACGTAGCCGCGATGGTTGCGCGAGCTGCCGATGTAATAGCGCTGCTTGACGGTCTCGGGTAACGCGAAGAAGTCGGCTGCTGCGGACTCGAGGCCGCGCTGCAACGCTTGCGACAGACCGTGGTGCTGCGCATAGAAGAAGCCGGCGTTGCGCGCGGCGCGGTCCAGCGCAAGCGCGGTTTGGCGACGCACGGACAATTCCGAGCTCGCGAGCCCAGAAACGTCGATCAACGGAAGGCGCTCGAAGTCGCCGCGCGGGGTCATTTGTGGACCATTGGCGAACGCCTCCTGTGTTGTCGGCGTTGCTTGGCGATTCCGTTTCGGTTTCGTGTGCGTGCCCCTCAGGTGCGAGGGGTGTTGGCGCTACCCTGTGCTCCGCCGATGCAGCGCGACAGCTCTTGGACAGAGCTCGCGTCTCTCGCCAACTTGGATTGGCGAGATGCAACGCATGCGTCAAACCGTGAATTGCTCGCATACACGCTACGCTCGACGTCTCAACTTGGTCAAACGATTCTCTTCTCCGTCACGCGGCACTCGGAACACAGTGACAGAGCAGGGCGGCCTCACACTTCATCGCACTCATGCTCTTTGCATGAGCCGGATGTACGGGGAAGCTGTGCGTCAGCGGGGTACGTGCGGGCGAGAACCCAGCTGCGGACTGGAATCGGTTCCATATATCCGGTTGTCCGCGTGGCGAGCGGCCTGCCCGCGGATCTTTGCCCGAACCCCGTTGGGCGGCAGCGGGGAAGCGGCCCAAAACGCGCGTTGCGCGCGTAATCTGCCCAAGATTTGCGGCTCATGGTAGACGCTCAGGCTCGAATGCAAGCCCGCGCTGACGTGAAACCGGTCCTCAAATGGGCCGGCGGCAAACGCCAATTGCTCGAGCCCATTCTGGCCTTCGTCGAGCGCGCCTTTCCGGATCAAATCGAGAAGTACTACGAGCCCTTTGCGGGTGGCGGCGCGGTGTTCTTTGCGCTCGTTGCGCGCGGCAAGTTCAAGCGCGCGCGGCTCAGCGACAAGAACGAGGACTTGATCCGCGTGTACAGCGCGCTGCGTGACGACGCGCACTCGGTGATCCACGAGCTCGAAAAGCTGTGCCAACAGAAGCTCAGCGAAGACACCTATTACAAAGTGCGCGCGAGCCGGCCGACCAAGGTACCCGCGCGCGCCGCGCGCATGCTTTATCTCAACCGCACGGGGTACAACGGCTTGTATCGGGTGAACCGCAGCGGTGAGTTCAACGTTCCCTACGGGCGTTACAAGAAGCCCAACGTCTTGGATCCCGCGCGCCTGCTCGCGACCGCCGGAGCTTTACAAGGCGTTGAGCTTGCGGTGGAGGACTTCGAGCAGTCGTGCAAGGGCGCCAAGCGCGGCGACTTCGTGTACTTCGATCCGCCGTACGTGCCGGTCTCGAAAACATCGAATTTCGCGGCGTATCACTCGGTGGCGTTCACTCTGAGCGAGCACGAGCGGCTGGCAAAAACCTTCGCCAAGCTGACCAAGAAGGGCGTCGCCGCATTGCTCTCCAACTCGGACACCCCCGAGACGCGGGCCCTGTACGCCGCATTCGACGCGCATACCGTCCACGCCAAACGCGCCATCAACTCCAACGGCGCCCGCCGCGGCACAGTCACCGAGCTGCTCGTCCGCGCGCATGCGCCGGTTACGAAATCACGTCGCTCGAAATAGACTAACTGCGACGGCAACCGGGTCGCGTGGAGCTGGCCGAAGGCGGCACGCTGTTTCTCGACGAAATCGGTGACATCAGCCCGGCCACGCAAGTGGAGCCGCTGCGCGTGCTGCAAGAGCGCCGTTACGAGCGGCTCGGCGGGAACGAAACGCTTTCCGCGGACGTGCGCTTCGTCACGGCCACGCATCGCGATTTGGAAGCGTTGGTGCGTGAGGGCAAATTCCGCGAGGACTTGTTCTATCGCCTGAATGTGGTGGCGCTGTGGGTGCCGCCACTGCGCGTGCGCAAGGCCGACATCGAGATCGCCAAGTCGCTCAGAGCGTCAGAGACACGACTGGAATGGGGTTAAGCAAGCAGCGGCGCTCTCGCGCATCGTTCACGGCTTGCTGCGAATATCACGCGCTGTGAAGCGCGGAGCCTCACGAGCAATCCTCCTTGGCGGCCTTGGCGACTTGGCGGTTCGCTTCAGCTCTTGGGGCCATGGCTTTCACTCACTCCGCGGCAGCGACCTTTTCTGCGGCGGCGCGCTGCGCCTTGCCGAAGATATCCAGCGCTGCGATGCGATAGGACTCGGCGTAGGTCGGGAAGTTGAAGATGGCGTCGATGAACGTGTGAAATGTCATCCCGCCCAAGATCGCCATCTGCGCGATATGGACCAGATCGGCCGCGGTCTCGCCGGCCGCGTGCGCACCCAAAATCACGCCTGTCTCCGGATGCGCGATTAGCTTTAATAGCCCGTCCTCGGCGGCCGAGATCTGACCGCGTGCGACCTCGTCGAAGCGCGCGCGTCCGACCTGGACACTACCAAAGCGCTCCTTGGCCTCCGCTTCGGTGAGACCGACGCTGGCCAGCTCCGGGATCGTGTAGATACCGGCTGGCGTGGCTTCGCGCGGCATTCCCACCTCGACACCGAACGCGTGACACACCGCGCGCCGGCCCTGATCCATGGACGTCGAGGCGAGAGCCGGCGGTCCGATCACGTCGCCCACCGCGTAGATGTGCGGCGCCGCAGTCCGGCAATGCGGGTCCACCGCGATCAAGCCGCGTGGCGTGAGACCCACGCCTGCCGCGTCCACATTCAAGCCTTGAACCTGCGCCAGGCGGCCGAGCGCGCAGAACAGCTTCTCGCTGCGAATCACTTGGCCGTCATCGAGCTTGGTTTCGACTTGCGACAAGCCGTCCCAAGCCACGCCGGCGAGCTTCTTGCCCCCTAAGAACTGGCCACCGAAGGCCAGCAACTGGCGCGTGAAGTGATCACTGATCTCTGGATCGAGAAACGCAAGCGGTCGTGGTGAGCGATCGATGACCGTCACCTTCGAGCCCAATGCCGCGAAAATCGAGGCATATTCGCAGGCGATCACGCCCGAGCCGAGCACCGTGAGTGACTCCGGCAAGTACGACACGGACAAGATCGAATCGCTATCCAAGATATGCTCATGGTCGACGGGCACATCGTCAGGAGTGCGCGGAGAAGAGCCGGTCGCGATCACGAAGTAACGCGCCGTGACGCGCCGCTTGGCGCCGGAGATATCGCTGATCTCCATTTCGTTTGGCGATGTGAAGCGCGCCACGCCTTGGCATAGCTCGATGCCGTTGCGCGAAAGCTGCGCGCCCATGAAGTGCTCGTGCGACGCGATCACCTCTTCCTTGCGCGCCATCAGGCTCTCGATCGCGGTGTGCTCGGGCATTTTTACGTCCATCACCTCGGAGGTGAGACGACGGAACTTGCCGAGCGCGAGCGCGGTCTCGCGCAGCGTTTTGCTCGGGATCGTCCCGAAGCGCACGCACGCGCCGCCGACACTCTTGGAGCGTTCGATCAGCATCACTTTGCGGCCGAGCTTCGCGCCTTGCACGGCCGCCTTTTGCCCTGCCGGCCCGCCGCCGATGACGACCAAGTCGAACGTCTCGCTCATGCTCACGACAACACTCCAATCGTTTCTTTGACGACGCCTGCGCGCTTCACCAGCTTGTCCAGCACGTCCGGGTAGATCTCGAGCGCGGCCAGCGCTGGGTGCCCGGTTACGGATTCGGCGGTCAGCTCGCTCTCCAGCATCTTGTGCGCGAAGGTGTCGGCGAGCGACACGATACGCACAGGGATCGACTCCTGCGCTGCATTCGGCGAGTGATGCTTGGCGAGGGCTGTCACCACGGTGTCCGGCAGTGTCCAGGCCTTGGCCAGCGCTGAGCCTGCGCTCTCGTGCAGCTCTGTGACGAGCCCGAGCACCGCTTCGCGACCGGCCGTCGCGCGCGCCTTTTGTAGCAAAGTGAGCAGTGCTTGCAGCAGCACGGGGCGCCCGACGTCGTGTAGTAGGCCGCACAGAAATGCGTCTTCGACGTTGTTTCGCGTGCTGCGCGCGATTTCTTGCGCGAACAGCGCGCAGGCGATGGAGTGCTTGAACACAAGGTCGATCTCGCGCTCGTAGCCTTTGGCTTTGAACACGCCGGTCTTGCAGGCAATGACCAGCGCAATCTCGCGGATCTTGCCGACGCCGAGGCGCGCCACGGCTTGCTGCAAGCTGACGATCTGCGTGCGCGGGCTATACAGCGGTGAGTTGACGATGCGCAGCACGTGCGCCGACAACGCGGGGTCGCGCTTGAGCATATCGGCGATGGTCCGCGCATCGACGTCTTCCTTCGCCGCGACGGAAGTCAGCTCCATCGCCACGCCCGGGAGCAGCGGCAGCTCCAAGCTTCCCGCGCTGAGCTTTCCTTCGAG
>DATCFJ010000840.1:0-6083 GCA_036509605.1 Polyangiaceae bacterium
AGGACGTCGAGATCACGACGCGAAATCCCCAGCCGACGAGCGCCCAGGGTGCGTGCTCACGCGACGAACCGCAGCCGAAGTTGTCGCCGGCGAGCAAGATCTGCGCGCCTTGCGAAGCCGGCAAATTGAGCGGAAATTCGGCCTTGTCCGTGCCGTCGGCGTTGTAGCGCCAATCACAGAACAGGCTTTTGCCGAGGCCGTCTTTGTCCAGCACCTTCAAGAAGCGCGCCGGGATGATTTGATCCGTGTCGATGTTTTCCGACGTGATGACGACGGCGTGTGAGGTGATCTTCGTGAAGCTTGCCATGTGCTTTTTCTTTCCAATCAAACGGCGGCGAGCGTGCGTACGTCGGTGACTTTGCCGGTGACTGCGGAGGCGGCGGCGGTAGCCGGCGAGGCGAGGAAGGTGCGACCGCCCTTGCCTTGACGGCCTTCGAAGTTGCGGTTCGAGGTGCTGACCGCGTATTGGCCGGGCGAGAGTTGGTCGCCGTTCATGGCGATGCACATCGAGCAGCCGGCCTCACGCCATTCGGCGCCTGCGTCGGTGAAGATCACGTCGAGACCCTCGGCCTCGGCTTGGCGCTTCACCTCTTGCGAGCCAGGGACAATCAGCGCACGCACGCCAGCCGCGACGTGACGGCCCTTGAGCACCGAAGCCGCGAGCCGGAGATCGCTGATGCGTCCGTTCGTGCACGAGCCCACGAACACCACGTCCACCTTCTGTCCGACGAGCGAGCGACCCCCCTCGAGGCCCATGTAGACCATGGCTTTTTCGAAGGCCTGGCGCTCCGAGCCCGCGCTGAAGTCCGTCGCCGCGGGCAACGCCTGCGTGACTGGTACGGCCATACCGGGGTGGGTGCCGTACGTGATCATCGGTTCGATCTTGTTGGCATCGAGCGTAACCAGCGTGTCGTAGGTCGCGCCGGCGTCGGTCGGCAGCTTCTTCCAACGCTCGACCGCGGCGTCCCAAGCGGCGCCTTTCGGCGCGAACTCGCGACCCTTGACGTACTCGAACGTCTTCTCGTCCGGGGCGATCAGGCCGGCGCGCGCGCCGGCTTCGATGCTCATGTTGCACACGGTCATGCGTGCTTCCATGTCCAGAGCGCGGATCGCGCTGCCGGTGTACTCGATCACGTAGCCCGTGCCGCCGCCGGTGCCGATCTTGGCGATCACGGCCAAGATGATGTCTTTCGCCGTAACGAGCGGCGAGAGCGTGCCGTCGATGCGGATTTCCATGGTCTTCGGGCGGGATTGCAAGAGGCACTGCGAGGCGAGCACATGCTCCACTTCGCTCGTGCCAATGCCGAACGCGAGCGAGCCGAACGCGCCGTGCGTCGAAGTGTGGCTGTCACCGCAGACGATGGTCATGCCCGGCTGCGTGAAGCCGCGCTCCGGGCCGACCACGTGCACGATGCCGTTCTTGTCGTTGCCGAGCGCGAACAGGCGGATGCCGAACTCCGAGCAATTCTTCTCGAGCTGCGAGAGCTGAGCGCGCGCTTGCTCGTCGATCACCTGCAACGCCTTGGGTAAGGTCGGTGTCGAGTGATCCATGGTGGCCACGGTGCGGTCTGCGCGACGCACTTTGAGGCCGCGTGCGCGGAGGCCGGAGAAGGCCTGAGGTGAGGTCACCTCGTGAATCAGATGCAGATCGACGTAAAGCACCGCGGGGCGTCCCGCTTCTTCCACTACGACGTGCTCGTTCCAGATCTTTTCGAAAAGGGTCTTTGCCATGCTCACTCCGCGGCTCCCGTGCTCTGCTCTCGCACTTGCGATTTCTCGGTAACTTGTGACTTCTCTTGCTGTTTTTCGTACGTTCCAAGGGTCACCAGCAAACGATTCAAGGCGCCCAAATAGGCCTTGGTGCTCGCCACGATGACGTCTGAATCTGCGGCTTGCCCGTGGAGCAGCGCGGCGCCGCTGGTGCCGTGCTGGGCATTGAGCCGGCCGTCGTTGCTGCCGACCGCGCGCACGTGCACGCTGGCGTGGCCGAGCGCGTCGATGCCCTCGGTTACGGCGTTGATCGTGTACTCGACTAGCTCACTCGGCGCCTTGACGATCTCGTCGATTGCGGTGAAGACGGCGTGTACTGGGCCGGTACCCACTGCGGCTTGTGTGCGGAGCTCTCCGTCAGGGCAACGCAAGCGCACGGTCGCGGTCGGCATGCCGTTCGAGCCGCAGGTCACCTGCACTGCGTCGAGCGCGTAGTACTCGATGCCGCGCGCGACTTCGGAAGCGGCGAGCGCTTCCAAGTCCGCGTCGGTGATGCGCTTCTTCTTGTCGGCCAAGGTCTTGAAGCGTTGGAATGCGGCTTCGAGCGCCTCACCCTCCAGCACGTGACCGAGCTCTTTCAGGCGTACGCCGAAGGCATGGCGGCCCGAATGCTTGCCCATGACCAGCAAGGTCTTGCTCGCGCCGACGGTCTCCGGCCGCATGATTTCGTAGGTTCCGGCGTGTTTGAGCATGCCGTCTTGGTGAATGCCGGACTCGTGCGCGAAGGCGTTGGCGCCGACGATGGCCTTATTCGGGGGCACGACCATGCCCGTGCGCACGCTGACCAAGCGGCTGGTGCGAACCAGCTGCGTGGCGTCGATGCCCGTCTTCAGACCGAACATCGGTTGCCGTGTTTGCAGCGCCATCACCACCTCCTCGAGCGAGGTGTTGCCGGCGCGCTCGCCGATGCCGTTGATCGTGACTTCGGCTTGGCGCGCGCCCGCGGAGATGCCGGCCAAGGCGTTGGCCGTCGCCAAACCGAGGTCGTCGTGACAGTGCACGGAGACGACGACGCTTTCCACGCCCTTCACGTCCTTCATGATGCCGTCGATGATCGCGCCGAACTCGGACGGCACCGTGTAGCCCACGGTGTCCGGGATGTTCAGCGTGGTCGCGCCGCACTCGATCACCGCGGACAGCACTTCATGCAAGAACTCGGGCTCCGTGCGGCCTGCGTCCTCCGGGCTGAACTCGATGTCGTCGCACATCGTCTTGGCGAAGCTCACCATGCTGCGCGCGCGCTCGATGACCTGCTCTTTGGTCATGCGTAGCTTGTGCTCGCGGTGCAGCGGCGAAGTTGCCAAAAAGATGTGAATGCGCGGGAATTTAGCGACTTTGATGGCGTCGAACGCGGTCTGGATGTCCTTCTCGGTGGCCCGCGCCAAACCGCAGATGATCGGCGGTTCGCTGCTCGGGCGCCCGGCGATGGGCTCCTTGCCGATGGTCTCGGCGATGTCGTGCACCGCCTGAAAGTCGTCCGGCGAGGCCGAGGGAAACCCAGCTTCGATCACATCTACACCGAGCCGTGAAAGCGCACGGGCCACCTCGAGCTTCTCTTCCGACGTAAGCGTCGCGCCGGGACACTGCTCTCCGTCACGGAGCGTCGTGTCGAAGATTCGCACGTAGTCTGAGGGTGGCTTCGTATGCTTCTTAACTGGGGTGGTCATCGGGTTCTATCGGGTCTTGGGTTAACGCATCCGGTGGCGACGCCCGCCGATTTCTGGTTTGGGCTTCGTTTTCGCTGCGCTCCGGTGGGCGTGCGCCACGCCTCGCGGGCGTCGTACAGGCAGTACGCTCCGCTCCGGTGCTCGCGAAAGCCTCGCCGAAACCAGAACTTGGCGAGCGGGTTTGTTGGGAGGGTTTGGGCATCGGGTTCGAGAGAAGAACGAGAGAGGATCGAGAACTGGATCAGGCGGCGGTGATGGTGCGGAGGTTGGGGGGTTGTTGGGCGGCGCCTAGGGCGGCGTTGCCTTTTATGCCGCGGGTCATGGCGACGGTGCCGGTTTGGACCATTTCGGCGATGCCGTACGGAGCGAGCACACTGACGAGCCCGTCGATCTTGCTCTGTTGGCCGGTGAGCTCGATGATCATGGTGTTCGTGTCGAGGTCAATCACTTGGCCGCGGAACACTTCGACCAACTGCAGCACTTCCGAGCGCTTGTCCTGGCCGATCGTGACTTTGATCAGGGCGAGCCCCCGGATCAGGTTCGGTTTGCCGGTGATGTCTTCCACGCTCAGGACATTCACCAGCTTGTACAAGTTGGCTTCGATGCGGCGCGCCGTGTCTTCGTCCGCCTCGACCGCGAAGGTCATGCGCGAGACACCTGCTTCGTGCGTGCGGCCGACATTGAGCGACACGATGTTGTAGCAACGGCGGCGGAACAACGAAGTGACCCGATTGAGAACACCGGGCTGATCTTCCACGTAGGCTACGAAGTGACGCAGGGCGGGGGATTCAGACTGGGCCATCTCAATTGTCCTTGCCGGTTTCGAAGATCGGATTGTGTGGAGGAACGTCTTTGATCGCTTCGCCCGGCGCTTCTTCGGAGGGCAATTCCCCGCCACGCGCGCCCACGGGCACCGGGCGGCGGATCATGTTGTCGAGATCTGCGCCCGCTGGAACCATCGGGTACACGCTGTCTTCCTGTTCGACGCGGAAGTCGATGATGCACGTCTCTTTGAAGGAGCGAGCTGCTTCGACGGCCGCTTTCACTTCTTCGCGCTTGGTGACGCGCAAGCCCTTCAGGCCGTGCGCGTCCGCCAACTTCACGAAGTCCGGGCTCTTGATCGGAGTCGCGACGTAGCGGCCGCCGTAGAAGAACTGCTGCCACTGACGGACCATGCCCAAGAAGCCATTGTTGATGATGGCGATGTTGACCTTGATGTCTTCTTGCGCGCAGGTCGCCAGCTCACAGGCCGTCATCTGAAAACCACCGTCGCCGACTACCACCCAGATTTCGTCGTCCGGGCAGGCCATGCGCGCGCCCATGGCAGCGGGCAACGCAAAGCCCATCGTGCCCGCGCCGCCTGAAGTCAGCAATTTTCGCGGGTGATCGTGCTTGTAGTACTGCGCTTCCCACATCTGGTGCTGGCCCACGTCCGTGACCACTAGCGCCTTGCCTTGCGTGTAACGCCACAGGTCGTGGATCACGTGCGCCGCGAACAAGCGGCCGTTGTCCGGCAAGCTCTGGATCTCGCGCACGGCGCTGTCGCCCTTCAGCCCATTGATGTGCGCGTTCCAATCGTCGCAAGTGCGCTTCTCTACTTGCGGCAGTAGCAAGCGCAAGATCTCGCGCACGTCGCCGACCAGCGGCAGCTCGACCTTCACGTTCTTGTTGATCTCGGCGGGGTCGAGCTCAATGTGAATCTTCTTCGCGTTCTGGGCGTACGTCTTCAAGTTACCGGTGACCCGGTCGTCGAAACGCATGCCCATGGCGATGATCAGATCTGCTTCTTGGATCGCCGTGTTCACCCAAGCTTCGCCATGCATGCCCATCATGCCCAAGCTCAGCGGATGAGTCGCGGGGAAGCCGCCCAAGCCGAGCAACGTCAATGCGACCGGGAAGTTGGTCTTCTGCACGAATTCCAGCAGCAGACCGGTCGCGTTGGCTTCGATGATGCCGTGACCGCAGAAGATGATCGGCCGCTTCGCGGCCTTGATCATCGCGGCTGCTTCCTCGATTTCGCTCGGCACCGGATGGTGCTCGGGGCGATAGCCCGGCAGGCGAATCGGCGAGGAATCGTAGCGGTGTTGGACGGTGCCTTGCTGCGCGTCTTTGGTGATATCGACCACCACCGGGCCCGGACGGCCGGAGCTTGCGATGTAAAACGCCTGCCGGATCGCCGGCATGATGTCCTCGGTGCGCGTCACCAAGATGTTGTGCTTGGTGATGGGCAGGGTCACGCCAGTGAAGTCGACCTCTTGAAAGCCATCGCTCCCGATCAGGTAGGATGCGACCTGCCCCGTGATACAGACCATCGGGATTGAGTCCATCATCGCGTTGGCGATGCCGGTCACCAGATTCGTGGCGCCCGGACCCGAGGTCGCGATACACACGCCGACTCCGCCGGAAGCGCGCGCGTAGCCGTCGGCCATGTGCGCCGCGCCTTGCTCGTGCCGCACCAGCACGTGCCGGATCGGGTACGCCGGCATCGCGTCGTACGCCGGCATGATCGCGCCGCCCGGGTAACCGAAGACGACCGAGACCCCTTCGTGAACGAGCGTATCCCAGATGATCTGGGAGCCGGTCAGCGTTTGCAGCTCCGCCGTCGCATCGGCTGACGCGATTGAGGATGCGCGGGGTTCACCCCTT
>DATCFJ010000841.1:0-2258 GCA_036509605.1 Polyangiaceae bacterium
TCGAACCGCCGACCCCTTGACCCCCAGTCAAGTGCGCTAACCAGGCTGCGCTACGCCCCGGACCGCTCTTCGCATCGGGGCTCCGACCGAAGGGCTCGCGGAACGTAGTCGTTTCGCTACTGATTGCAACCCCAATAGTCACGCAATCTCGAGCACCTGGCTGGTGGGGTTGCGAGCTCGCGCCGCCGGATTTCTTTTGGGGTTGCCGCAGCGTCTAGCCGCTGCCTCGAGCTCGAGCTGGCTCGCAAAACGCAGCGCTTCTTGAAGGTCTAGTTGATAATGATATTGACTGTCGTTTTCAATACGATCAGTCCACGCAGGCGCCGGCGTTCTGGCTCACATTCCCGGAGGTGGGACGGAGGCGCGGGCGCGCGGCTCGCTGATGCCTGCCAAAGTCTCGAGCAGCTGCGCGACGCTGGCCGGCGCTTGCAGAATGCGCGGCCGCAGGTAGCGCGCGATGTCTCCAAGGGAGATCATGCCGATCAAGACGCCGTTGGCGTCGACCACCGGGACGCGGCGGATCTGCCGCGCTCTCATCGAGTTCTCCACGCTAGACAGGGAATCGTCGGGTGAGCACACGGTGAGCGATCCGGACATCGCGCTGGAAACGCTGGTCTCGGCCAGCGCGACGCCTTGTGTGAGCGCTGCCATGCAAATGTCGCGATCGGTGATCACGGCGCGCACGCGGCGCACGTCGTCGATCACGGGTAAGCAACCGCAATCCTTTTCCCACATGATCTGCGCGGCGCGGTGCAAGGTGTCCGTCGGGCTGCAGCTGTAGACGCGCACGCGCATGATGTCGTGGACGGGCGCTTTGCTCGGTCCGCCGTCTTGGCTCCGCACTGAAAAATCTCGAAAGGCCTTCACGAGCTCAACGGCCAGCTCGCCCACCTGCTCGAAGGCGCCCTCGCCCTGTTGCTCGATCGTGCGCTCCAAGCCCAGCAACTTGGGCTCGACGCTTTCCCACTGCGCGCGCACTTCGAGCCCAGCCAGGTGCAGTTTGACGCGAAGCTCGTCGCGCAGTTGCGAGAGCTCGGTCAGCACCGAACCGGAAGAATTGCGCTTTGGGAATCTCGACGACGGCATCGACAGGCCTCCTTCAACCGTTCTCTGGAAAATTTTGTCGCCCGGTCGAGCGATCTGAGTAGCCGCCGCCGAAGCGGGGCAAGCGCGGCTGGCTGACCGCTGCTAGCGTATGGGCGATTGCGGTCCATGTCATGCCGTCTCCGCCGTTGGTTTCTCGACCGACGAGGTACGCGAGATCACCGAGCGTGATGATCCCAACCAAGCGGCCTTGGCCATCGACGACTGGCACGCGTCGGATTTTGTTTTGTTGCATGATCGCCTGCACGGTGACAGGCGTGTCGCGAGGCGAACATGTTTTCACGTCGCGAGCCATGGCGCTCGTGACCCGCGAGTCGTGAAGCGGCGCGCCCTGCAGCTGCGCCGCCATACAAATGTCGCGATCGGTCACGATGCCGAGCAGCCGCCCATCGGCGTCGACGACTGGGACAGCGCCGCAGTCGTTTTCCCACATGATCTGGGCGGCCGTGCCCAGGGTCTCGTCGGGCGAAATGCAGCGCACGTTCCGGGTCATGATTTCGTCGATTTTCATCGGGCGTCCTGCGAAGGTGGTGACCTGGCGCCCCGGATGCGGCCAGGGCACTGGCCCCGAGCATCACTGGGAAATCGCCGTGGAATTCGGACAGTGTAATGCCTGACGCGCGCGCGGTATACTAGGAGCGTGGATTTTCGGCAGTACGCTGCCCAACCAGACGATCGCCTCGAGTTGCTTACCGGAGCTCTGCTCATCGCTCGCGATGCGTACCCGGGTCTCGACTTTCAGGCTCAGGAGGACAAGCTCGACGAGCTTGCCGCACCGCTTCGGCGGCGTCACATCGACGAGCTGCCGGCGGCACTCCAGGCTCGCGCGATCGGCGACCACCTGTTCATTCGCAGCGGCTTCCGCGGGAACGCCGAGAATTACTACGACACACGAAATTCGTTTCTGAACGAGGTGCTGGCGCGCAAGACAGGCATCCCGATCTCCCTCGCCGTGCTGTTCGTCGAGGTCGCGCGGCGCGCTGGGGTGAGGGCGCGTGGTGTCGGCTTTCCAGGACACTTCTTGGCGCGCGTCGACGACAGCGACGGCAGCGTGATCGTCGACCCGTTTGCCGGCGGCGCCACCTTGACGCGTCGTGACCTGGTGGAGCTGCTGAAGCGAGTGGCGGGTAAGATGAAGTTTCAGGACGGCATGC
>DATCFJ010000842.1:0-2636 GCA_036509605.1 Polyangiaceae bacterium
GATCGGCGTCAGCTCGCTGTGGGCGATGGCGTTTGGCGCGCTCACCGAGGGCGCGGGCCCTTGCTGCGCGCTGCTCGATGCGCGCCGGGACGAGCTGTTCGCGGCGGTCTACGACCGAGAAAATCGCGAATTGGCCGCGCCCACGGCGCTGCCAATCCAGGATTTGCCGGCGTTTCTCGCCGCTCATGCGGTTCGAACAGTCGTCGGGGAGGTCGCTCAAGGCCTGACTCACGACCGCCTGCAGATCAGCGGGCCGACACTCGACCTGCCGCACGCGCGCTGGGTAGGGGCGCTCGCCCGGGAGCTCGACGAGAGCCGCTTCCCGCCGGACCCTCAATACGTGCGCGGCATCGGTGCCACCCTACCCAACCTGCCGCGCTCGGCGGTCACTTCCAATAGCGCGTGACGCTGCGCGCCTCGCTCGGGTAATGTCCGGTTCGATGGCGCTTTCACCCGACGCTGGCCAAGAGGCGGAACAGCGTCTCCTGTCACGCTATGGCCGACGTTTTCCCGCCGGAAGCGTGTTGTTCCGTGACGGCGAAGCCGCAACCGAGGCCTTTCTACTGCAGGAGGGCCGAGTCCGACTGATCAAGCACGCCGGCGCGATGGAGCGCAGTTTGCGCGTCGTGCGGCCTGGCGACTTGTTCGGCGAGGGAGCGCTCGTCAAAGGCGCCATGCGCACCTCCACGGCGCTCGCGCTGGACGACACCGTAGCCTTGGCCTTCGACCAAGCGACGTTCGATCAAGTCTTAGCCACCAGCCCTGAGGTTGCGGCCCGCGTGTTGTCGCAGCTCATCCGCCGGTTGCGCGATGCCGAGGATCAGATTGAAATCCTGATGCTACGCGACGCGCAGTCCAAGGTGGTGGTGGCGCTGATCAAACTCGGGCAGCAGCAACTGGCGCAGGACGGACGGCCAAACGGCCAGGTCGCGCTTCTGCTCTCCCCGCTCGAGCTTTCGGCACACGCCGGGCTCGACGTGGACACCGTGAAACGCATCGTCTCGCAGCTGCGCGACCGAGGCTACCTGCGCATCCACGACGAGCGCGTCGAGCTGCCTGATTTGGACAACCTGCGCGAGCTTTACAGCTTGCTCGGCGTCAAAGACCAGCTGCGCGGTCCCACGCGCGAGCGGGGTCAGGGTTGATGCGTCGGCTCGCGCTAGTGATCTTCGCGCTAGTTTCAGCGTGTTCGTCGGCGAGCGGCAGCGGCACCGGCCCGGGGGCCCATGACCCGGCACGGATGAGCGAGAGCGAATACGACATCGCACGCGACCTTTGGCTGCGCCGAAACCAGCCACGCGAAGCGCTCGCGCATGGCCTCAAGGCGATCGAGCTCGACGACAGCAACGCGGAAGCCGCGCACCTGGTCGCACTCCTGTACCTCGACTTTTGTTCGCGTGGGCCGTCCGAGTGCCGTCTGAGCGAGGCCGAGAAACAGGCGCGGCTCGCCATCTCGGACCGGCCTGACTTCCGCGAAGCCAAGAACACTCTCGCAGTGGTGCTGATCAACGAGCATCGGTACGCCGACGCGATCGCGGTTTTGAAGCCCCTCACGGAAGACATCCTGTACCAGACCCCCGAAAATGCCTGGGGAAACCTGGGCTGGGCGTATCTGCAGCAGGGTTCCTTCGATCTCGCGATCGACGCCCTCAAGCGCAGCGTGGCCGCGCAGCCGGTGTTCTGCGTCGGTAGCTACCGACTCGGCTTGGCGTTCGAGCACAAGCACGAGCTCACGAGCGCGCTCGATGCCTTTACGCGCGCACTGGAAACAGAAGCTCCAGGTTGTAACTCGATGCAGGAAGCGATCGCCGGGCGCGCTCGCGTCGAGCTGAGGCTCGGCAACGCCGATTCAGCTAGGGCGGATCTCGACCGGTGTGTGGCGTTGTCCGGAAAGACCGACGCCGGAAAAGAATGCAGCTCCATGCTGCAAAACTTCAAGTAATCTCGGGGCCCCCATGCCCACGGTCGGATCTTTTCTGCGCCAACTTCGAGAAGCGAAGTCATTGAGCGTCGAAGAAATCTCGCGAGCCACCCGCGTCCCGGCATCGAGCGTGGAACGCATTGAGGCCGATCGCTTCGACGAGCTGCCGGGCGAGGTGTTCGTGCGCGGCTTCTTGAAAGCTTATGCGCGCGCTCTCGGCGTGCCGTCAGAAGAAGTGCTTGCACGCTACACGGCAAGCCGGCGCGTGGCCTGGGTCACCCCGCTGCCCGTCGCGAGCACCGCAAAGCCGGCGCGAACTCGGCGCTTCGGCGTGGCCATCGCGTTCGTGCTGCTCTTGATCCTGTTCACGCTCGCGCTCAGCATCGTGCTCAAGCCGCGCGGCGACGACATGCCGCAAGAGTTGTCAGCGCACGGTCATCTGACCGTCGCCCGGCTCAGCTAAGCCGTGTTCGCACGCCGCACGGCGAGCCCGGCACGCGTCGCGCTCGCGTTGCTCTTGCGCCGTGTCGAGTACGGCGAGAGCGATCTGGTCGTCACGCTGCTCACCGACAGCATCGGCCGCGTCTCGGCGTTGGCGCGCGGCGCACGCAAGAGCGTGAAGCGCTTCGGTGGCGTGATCGAACCGATGCACACGCTGCGCATCAGCTACGACGATCGCGCCGGCGCCGAGTTGGTCGTGCTCCGCGAAGCTAAG
>DATCFJ010000843.1:0-2678 GCA_036509605.1 Polyangiaceae bacterium
ACGCTCGGGTACCTGCTGCACGCATTGCTCCGAGGCCGACCCGCCGGTGCCAATCCCTGGAATTCACGGAGCTTCGAGTGGCGCACGAGCTCGCCGCCACCCGAGAAAAATTTCGACGGCGAACCCGAGCTTCAGCTCGACGCCTACGACTACACGACACGCTGGGACCCCGCGGACGGTGGCCGATGACCGAGGCGACGCACGCAGCGCATTTCGAATCAGCCGCCGGACAGGCACATGCGGCGCGCTTCGGGATGTGGGTCTTTTTGGGCAGCGAGCTCTTGCTGTTTGCGGGGCTGTTCGCGCTCTACGCAACGGGGCGCGTGGCTAACCCAGAGGCCTTCCGAGAAGGCATCGCGCACGCCACGAAAACGCTGGGCTCGATCAATACAGCTATCTTACTGGTCAGCAGCACGTCGGTCGCGCTGTCCGTCGAGCTATTGCGGCGGGGGCGACAGAAGCTGAGTATCGGCGCGCTCGGCGTCACCATCGCGCTCGGCGTCGCGTTCCTAGCTCTCAAGCTCACGGAGTATGCCGAGCACTTTCGAGAGGGTATTTTCCCGGGCGGCGCGGGTCACTTTTTCGTGCTGCATCCAGCGCCCGGCCTGGCCCTCTTCTGGAGCCTCTATTTCATCTCGACGGGGCTGCACGCCGTTCACGTGTGCGTGGGTCTCCTGCTGCTCAGTCTGACCGCTCGGCGCGTTGCACAGGGACACACCAACTCAACTCACCTGTATACGCTGCACAATGCAGCGCTTTATTGGCATCTAATCGACCTCGTCTGGATTTTCCTGTGGCCGCTCTATTACCTAACATGACGCCCGCGCAGCGCTCACCCCATGGCCAATCCTTCGGCTGGCTCCTACTGACCGGCGCGCTTCTCCTTGCACTGGCCGGGCTGAGCTACGGCCTATCCTTCGTGGCGCTCGGTAGGCTCGGCCTGCCGCTAGCGCTTGCCATTGCAGCCTGCAAAGCGCTGACGGTACTGTTCGTGTTCATGGAATTCGGCGGCCTGCCCACGTCTGCCAAGCTGGCGGCTGGGGCGGCTTTGCTAATGGTGGCACTGCTGGTCGGCTTGATGGTTGCGGACGTCGCGACGCGGGAGCGCGCGCCGCTGCCGCCTCCGAGAACGAGCTTGCGGCCGCGAGGAGGCGCAACACCGTATGGCGAGCCAGCCGAAGGCCGTCAGCGCGCCCGCTCGCGAGCTACGGCGTCATTGAGCTCACCCCCAAACAAAATCACCCAGCCCGCAGAAAATAGCCAAACTAGCAGCACGATCACCGCCCCGAGGCCGCCGTACAGCGCATTGACGGTCGAGAACCGCGACACGTAGAGCTTCAGCGCGCCGGAGGCAAGCAACAGCATGGCTGTCGCAGCGACACTGCCCGGCGTGACCAGCGTGACCGGATGTTTTACGTTCGGACCAAAATAGTAGACCAGCGCGAACGCGAGATGGAGCGCCGACACGATGACTAGCCAGCGCAGCGTCGCAAACGTCATCAGCAGCGCTTGGCTCCAGCCGAACCGGTCGCCGAGATAAGACTGAAGCATTCCGCCAAATACGGCCAGGGAGACGGCTGCCAGAAGAAGCGCGAAAAAGGCCAAAGTGAGCAGCACGGCCAGGCCACGAAGGCGCAAGAAAGAGCGGTCCTCCTTCACTTCGTACACCACGTTGAGCTGCCGGATGATGCTGGATAGTCCGCTGGATGCCGACCACATCGCGAAAATTAAGCTGAGCCATACTAGATGCCCGCGAACGTGCGTCGACACGGCGCTCTTCAGAAGCACGTCCGCGCTGGCGCCCGGTAAGGTTTGATGAATGAGATCCGTCACCGCTTGTTGTAAGTGAGGAATGGGCAGGTACGGCAATAGACTCAGGGCGAAGATCGCCCCGGGGAAAAGCGCTAGTGCCATGTAGAACGCCAGCGCTGCAGCGCCGTGGGCGACATGATGTTCGTTGAGCTCCTGCCACAGCTGTTTGAGCACCCGTTGCCGGTCCAGTTTTCGCGCGTGCACGGAGGCACCAAAGCGAATGCCGTGCCACCGCAGGTTCGACCATCGGCCTCGACACGGGTGGCACTACTTATGCTTGTTGCTGGCGCATGATTGCCATTGGAAAGCGACGTTGGACCATCGCAGAGGGCTATATTCTGACACCGACGCGCTGGTCACAATCACTAGCCTTTTCGGGGATCGGGAGCCGGCCGGGCCGTACCACGTGACGGTGCCGGCCCGGCGCTCGAAGGACGTTCGGTTCAATGCACTGAGCGATCCCGAGCGCATCCCGCACAGCACGGAGTCCTCGACCCTGATCGAGTCGAATGTGCCCATCGTGGTGCAACATACCCGCCTCGATTCTCGCCAAAGCGAGAACGCACTGATGACCACGATCGCGTTCGGCCAAGACTGACGCGATCGGAACGCCGAGCCATCGCTCGCAAAGGGAGGCCGTCCGGTTCGGTCCGCCTCGTCAACGAATCGCAAATCACACCGGGCTCCACGCGCTCACGGCGCTGCACCGTGTCGACCCCAGCACCCGATTGAAGTACTTGGACACGTCTCTCGACGAGTGGTCTGTGCCGTTTTTGGTCGATGCGACTCGATGTCTCGGACGGCTCGATAGTTGCAGCGCGAAAGGATGAGCTCGAATTCTCTTCAGGATAGGATCGTGGTCGTCA
>DATCFJ010000844.1:0-4865 GCA_036509605.1 Polyangiaceae bacterium
GCGGTTTGACGCAACTGGCCGATCCGGAGCTCGTAGGTCGCGCACTGCAGGTATTGCAGCCGCTTTTGCTTCACCCTGAGCCTTTGGTTTGGGTGCACGCAGCGCGCGCGTTGGGGCGCTTGACCGGGCAAATCGAGCAACTAGAGGGCACGCTGCTGGACTGGGTGCTCGGCGAGTCGAAGCTCTTGCGACAGCGCGCTCTAACCGCGTTTGCCTCCTTGCCGGCAGAGCGACTCAAATTCTTGTCCAGCCAATTGGTGGCCATTCTCGAATCGCCCGAAGAGGCGGACTGGGCGCTCGCCGCAGTGGCCGCCGCCACGCCCTATTTGTTCTTCGAGCGCCGCGCGATCTGGGATCGCTTGTGCGCGCGGATCATCGCCGGAGACGGCGGCGCGATCGCCGCTCGCGCATTGGCGCGTGGCCTATCGGTGATCTGGCGACGCGGCCAAAAACAGCCCGAGATCGAAGCGCCGCTGCGCGCCCTGCGTGAGCTTGCGTGGTGCGCCCGGCCGAGCTCGCTCGACGAATCGCGACGCTGGATCGAAGTCACGGCGCTGACGGACTCCGTCGACGGCGCAGAGCGCGACCCGCTCGATCTCGAGCTCGGGCTGGAGAACCTGATGCGCGTCGCCGCGCAATACGACGACGAAGAAGCAGACGCCCGCGCAGCGCGCTTCGCAACGTCGCTGGCCGCCACATTCACCGAGGCCCGACGCATTGCGCTGGGCAAGAACGGGCGCTTGCGCCAGCGCGCGGCCGCGATCAACGCGCTGGAAGGCTGCGCTCGCGCCTTCGCACTGCGGCTCTGGGGGCCGATGCTCGCCACGCGCCCCGCGGGCGTCCCGATCGAAGAACCCGATCTCGAAGAGACGTGGAAGCTCGTGGCCAGCGCTCCGGCCGAGATCTTGGATTTGCTCAAGGAGCGCCGCCAAGCCGAAAACGTCGATCCGGACGCGGATTTGCCGCTCGAGGTGCTAGCGATTCGGCTCGGTGGCTACGCGCTCGACGCCTGCGGTGAGGACACCGATCTGGGTCCCGGACGCGGCCCCACCGCGCACGACACGTGTCACTGGCTGCGCAAAATCCAAGGCCTGGCTGACGGCTCGCGCGAATTGCCCGCCGCACTCAAGGCCGCACTGAGCACGTTGTTCTGGCGCCTAGTCGACACCACGCGCGGCACGGCGCTCGGCGAGGTCGACGACGTCGAATGGCTCGGTCCGTTCGCCGCTTGGTGGGCGCTGGTGATCGATCGCCCCGCGATGCTGCTCCAGCTTGCCACGGCCCTACCGATGATGGCCGACGGCGCGCTTTTGCGTTGTTGTGAGCGCGCCGAGCTGCTGCGCACCGCCGTTTCGTCTGGCACTGCTGACGGTGAATGGGGCGCGGCCGCATCCGAAGCACTCGAATCATTGCACGCTTTGAACACCGAGCTGGCGCATGCACTGACAGGCCTGTCGCAAGCGCTGGAGACCTTCAACACTGCGGCCGGTCCGAAACCGAACCTCGAGTCGATGTGCCTGGAGCTCGTGCTCGCGGGCGAGCGCTTGCAGGGCGCGCTCGCCGATCCGGTGAAGGCGCTGCACGCCGGCGGCGAGAGCAGCAAGGAGGACTCGCTGTCACGCAGCGCGACCGAGAACGCACCGCGCATTGCCGCCCTCGTCGCGCGCGCGATCCGCGTGCGCGAGCTATCGCTACTCGATATCTGGTTCGCCTCGCTCGGCCCGGTCGCCTCGGCGCTGCTGGAAGGCGCCGTGCGCTCCGCGATCCGCCGCACGCCGCCGCCACCACCCAAGGCCAAAAAGCAGGAGCCCAAAGTCATTCACGGCTACGAGCTGGTCAAGGCGCTGGGCGAGGGAGGCATCGGCTCAGTTTGGCTGGTGCGCAAGCCCGGCGCGGATCGCCTATTCGTCTTGAAAATCCCCAAGGCGGAGGCGCTGGCGAACGCCACAGACACGGAGCGCGAAGGGATTTTGGCCTCGTTCGTCGAGGAAGCCAAGGCGCTCGCCGGGCTGTACCACCCGAATGTGGCCAACATCATCGACCGCGGTGTGTCCGAGGACATGCCGTTTCTGGTGCTGGAGTACCTGATCGGCGCGGACTTGAAAGAATACGCCGCCGCGCACCCAATGTCGTTGTTCGAGCTGCGCCAGGTCGTGCTCGACTCGTGTGCAGGCCTAGCAGCGCTACACAGCGCGGGCCTCGTGCATCGCGACATCAAGCCGGCCAACATTTGGTTACGGCTGCCGCTCGCGGGCGGCGAGAAGTTCGACGCACATAAACACCGAGACCCCGCGCGCACGCAGCCACTGTCCGCCGTCGTGATCGACTTCGGCATGGTGCGCGCGATCCGCGTACCTGCCGACGCGGGCGGTCGCTTTGTCGCTGGCACGGCAGGCTACATCGCCCCCGAACAGGTGCTCGACCCCGTCGAGCTCGATCCGCGCTCCGACGTGTACGCGCTTGCCGGAACGATTTATAACGTGACCACCGGTCGCGCCTTCTTCGACGAAATCGACAACGCGCGCGACCGGATCATCGCGCACATGCGCCGAGATCCGTTCGAGGACGCGGAGCGGCTGCGCGTCTACCCGGCCGCGGTGGCCAAGCTGCTGCGTGCGGCCACCCTGAAAGAGCCCGGGCACCGCCCGACCCCGCTCGAGTTCGGTCGCGAGTTCGCGGCAAGCCTCTGAGGCCGGGGTCAGCCGCAGCTCGAGTGTAGCTGCGCGTTTTCGCTAGCTTTTGCGGGCTAGGGTGCCAAACTCTCGATCGCGCTCCTGGCAGCTGGTCGGGTTTTGTTTCATGCTCGAGACAGCATCTGAGACCGGTTCCAGGTTCCTCCGCGCGGGAATGATCGCATGACCAAACGTTTTTCGTCGGTACTCGTGGCTTCGAGCCTGCTCGCCAGCGTGGCGTGTAGCGCTAGCCCAAGCCCAAGCAGCACGGCCTCGCGCAACAACCCTGGCGGAACTGGCTCCGGCAGCGGCGGCTCGGGCAACGGCCTGAACGTCAACGGAGACCCCGGCACCGGGCCCGATCCCACGGACACACGCGCTCTCGCAGTGCGCAAAAAAGTCTGCGACGCCGCGGGTAATTGTTCATGCCTGCGTGTGGCGCTGCTCGGCACGCTGGCCTCGGCCGCAGTGGACACCGACAGTGAAGCCTTCGTCACTTGGCTGAACGGCAAGAGCAACGGCACAGCCACCGTAACCAACGTCGCGACCAAGCCGACGCTCGACGCTACGTTCCTCGCTCAGTACGACATTCTGGTCGTAGCCAACGTCAACAGTTGGACGTTCAGCGCCGACGAAAAGGCCGCAGTCGAAAAGTGGGTAAGCGAAACCGGCGGCGGAATCATCACTCTAACCGGCTTCGCCAGCACTCCCGCAGAGCGCGACGCGAGCAGCCAGCTCATCTCGTTCTCGGGTGTCAACTACGGCACCGCCGCAGACACCAGCCCAAGCACGGCACCGGCGAGCGGACAGGCCTCCCCTGTCTATTACAAGGGCGGGACGACCAATCTGAAGAATTGCCTCATCTGGAACGGCAACTCGGGCGGCGTGCAGCACAGCAGCCCGGACATCACCACGCCCATCCCGTTCACGCCACAGACAGGCACGCTGGCCAAGCTCACTCTGGCGCTCAACTACGTGGGCGCGTTCATTGGCTGGCCCGTGACCGCCCCGGCCGGCGCAACCGTGGTGGCCAAGGATCCGGTCTCTGGCGGCAACATGGCGGTCGCCTACGAGTACAACGGCAAGGGGCGCATCTTCGCGTTCGGTGACGAATGGGTGATCTTCTCCAACGAGTGGGCGCCGAACGGTCAGCCCGCCAACATGCAGATGGATCAGGGCAACCCTTGCTGGGTTCCCGCCACCGGCGACGCTGCAGGCTTCTTCCACTCGGTCGAAACCCTGTATCAAACGAAGCAATTCTGGTTCGACGCCATCAATTGGGTAGCCCCGCCCAACGAATGCAACTTCACAGTCATTGATACGGACGTGGTCCCGCGCTGATCTTGACCTCCGGCCGCGTGACGGAGGAACGAACGAAGCATGTCTGACGTGGAGCCCACCACCACGGGGAGCGCGCTGTCGTTCGAGCGCGCGGAGTTCGAGAGCCAGACGACGCCGGGCCTTGCGTGCGCCTTTTGTCAACGCCAAGTCCAGGAGCAATACTGGCAGATCAACAAACGCGCCGCTTGCGACAACTGCCGCGGGCAAGTAGAGCGCGAGATCGAAACCAGCATGTCCCGCGCGCGTTTTCTGAGCGCGCTGCAGTATGGGTCACTCGCGGCTGCCGCGGGCTCGGTCGGTTGGATCGTGATCAGCAAGCTAACCGGCTACCAGATAGGCATTGTCGCCATCGGCATTGGCTATCTGGTAGGCAAGGCGGTACGCAAGGGCGCGGGTGGCTTCGGAGGCCGGCGCTACCAGGTTCTCGCCGTGTTCCTCACGTACTCGGCGATCGCGCTAGCGAGCCTGCCAGTAATCTTCGAAGCGCTACGACAGGCGCCGCACCACGAAGCAGCCGCGGCCGCACCCGGGCTCGGAACGCTGCTCTGGGCTTGGACGCTGCTCTTGGGCTACGCGCTGGCGTCGCCGTTCTTGGGCGGATCGCAGAATTTCATGGGGCTGGTCATCATCGGCATCGGCCTTTATGAAGCGTGGAAGTTTACGCGTCCGCTGCCAGTGCAGGTGCTCGGACCGTTTGCTATAGAACCGAGCCCGCCGGCACAGTTGCCGCTCGCGCCTGCCCCTGATGCCCCAGACTGAAGTCGATGCCGTAAGCTCCACACCACAGCTACGGGGCGCGCCCTGTACGAGCTGCGGCGTTGTCCTGGCTCCGGCATTGCTCGCCTGTCCGCA
>DATCFJ010000845.1:0-5801 GCA_036509605.1 Polyangiaceae bacterium
CAAGACCGCCCATGCCTGCGTTCGAGGCGCGTGCAGGCTTGCTGCCGAGGAGCGCATCTTCGAGGTGCAAGTTGAAGCCCCACTCGCGAAAAGCGTGGCGATAGCGGCGCCGCTGCACGGGCTCTGGCTCTGGCGCGTCGAAGATGATCTGCTCGTCGGGGTCGCCGGCACGCGGGTAACCGGGCGGCGGGTATGGGGGCGGGTTGTAGCCGCGTTCGTCGTCCCCCGGGCGCGGCGGTCGCGAGTCCGGCGGTGGCGCCGTCGGACGCTCCGCGGGTCCGCTAGGGGCTGCGGACGGGGGCGGCGAAGGGGCAGCGCCATCCTCACAGAACCAGCCGTCAGGACAGTCACCCGCAGCCAGCGCCGACGCCGGGGCAAAGGAGGCAAGCGCGACCGAAGCAAACAGTAAGCAGGCGTGGCACCGCGACATCGTTAGCCAGGGTAGCAATCTCGGTGCCAGTTGCCAGCAGCGAAGATTCAGGCCAGAAACGCCGCAATCTGCCGGCGACGCGTCAAGCGCCGTTCACAGAGGTGTGGCAAGCCGGGCCCATCGCCTGCCACGTTTGCCGCCGGCAGTGGCCTCCCCGTCTGAAAGGTTCCCTTTCTGTAGCCGGATCGCACTACTACAGCGCTGGTCGCCAAATGGGCTCGGTCGTCATCAAAGCAGGTCACGTGCAACCGGTTTGGGCGGGACACCCTTGGGTGTTCGCGCAGGCCATTCAGCGCATCGAAGGCGGCGCCGCAGCGGGCGACGAGATGCTCGTGCTGGACGGCCGCGGCAACACACTCGGGCGCGGCTTGTATTCACCGAACTCCGCCATCCCGGTGCGGCTATTCACGCGCGACGCAACGACGCCCATCGACGGGGCGTTGTTCGCAGCGCGCATCGAGCGGGCGATCGAGCGCCGCAGAGAGCTCGGCCTACCGTCGTCTGCTACGAACGCGGTGCGCCTGGTGCACGCCGAAGGTGACGATCTTCCCGGGCTCGTGATCGACCAACTGGGCGACGTGGTCGCGGTGCAAATGGGCACCATTGGCCTGAAGCGGCGCGAAGGCGTGATCTTGGATTTGATCACACGCTTCTTGAAGCCACGCGCGATCATCGATCGTACGCCACTGACGCACGCCAAGACAGAAGGCTTCACGCCCACGCACGGCGTGGTGCGCGGCGACACGACGCTCGATGCGTTCGACTTCGTGGAGCGCGGCCTGAAGTTCCACATTCCGTTTTCGCTCGGACACAAAACGGGCTTCTACGTCGATCAACGCCCGCTGCGCGCGCGCATCGAAGAGCTGTCGCGCGGCCTTCGTGTGCTCGACACGTACAGCTTCGTGGGCGCGGTGGCGCTGTCCGCGGCGCGCGGCGGCGCCAAAGAAGTGCACGCGGTCGACGCCAGTGCGCCTGCGCTGGAAGTCGCCGCGGAATGCGCAGCATTGAACGGCCTTTCAGAGCGCATGGTGTTCGAACGCGCCGACGCCGTGGAAGTATTGAACCAAGCGGGACGCAAGGGCGGCTACGATCTCGTGATTTGCGACCCGCCAAAGCTTGCACCCTCGCGCGCCGCGCGAGACCGCGCGCTCGGCAGTATGCGAAAACTTGCGGCCAGCGGCTGCCGCGCGACGCGCCCCGGCGGACTGCTCGTCGTGTGCTCGTGCTCGGCGGCGATTGGCATCAATGAGCTGACGCGCGCGGTCGCGCTCGGTGCACGCGACGTCGGCGCCCACGCGTTGGTGCTGGAGCGGTTCTTCCAAGGGCCCGACCATCCGGTGCCCGCCGCGTTCCCCGAGGGCCTGTACTTGTGCTCGCTACTCGTCGAAGTGGTCATGGGCTGAAGCATGTTACCGATTGCGAAGTTGCCTGAGCTTGCTCCTGCGCGACTGCGCGGCTTGCTGTTCGACTTGGACGACACCCTGCTCGACCATAGCCAGCTCGGCGAGGCTGCGTACTCGGCGCTATTTCGGCTGCGTGAGGCGGGCTTCGAGCTGTACGCAGCCACCGGGCGACCAGCAGGTTGGGCCGCGGTGATCGTCCGGCAATGGCCAATTTCGGGTGCCATCGCTGAAAACGGCGCGCTCGGCTTTTTCAGCGACGAACAGGGGATGCACACCGTCGATCCAGAAACGACGGAAGAGCGCCAACGGCGCGTGCACCTGCTGGCAATGTTGTGCGCCGAGCTGCGCCAAGAGTTCCCAGACCTCGTCCCCGCAGACGACGTACCGCTGCGCCGCACTGACTACACGTTCGATATCGGCGAGGATCAACGAGTGCCCGCAGCGCGCGTGGCGTTGGCGCGAGGCTTTGCCGAAGCGCGCGGCGCAAGCACGCTGGCCTCGAGCGTCCACTTGCACGTGAGCTTCGACCGTACGGACAAGGCATCCGGGATCGTGCGCCTGATCCATGCGCTGCGCGGAGTTGACCCGAGCATGATTTTGACGCGCTACGCGTACATCGGTGACAGCGAGAACGACGCGAGCTGCTTTGCCGCCTTTCGGCATAGCATCGGCGTGCGCAATCTGAGCGGGCGGCCGAGTCTGGCACCGCGCTACATCACCACTCGCGAGCGCGGCGCGGGCTTCGTGGAAGCCGCCGAAGCGCTGCTAAAAGCAGGTGTGGCGGAAGCGGTGCCCTGAACACTCGACGCCCCTCACAAGCCAGGGGTCGACCCGGCCGCAGAAATGCTACAAACCCGCTTGCGATGACCACCGAGAGCCAGCTCGTGCAAGCCGGACAGACGTACCTTTATCCGAACTACCGCCAACCGCCGTTCGTGTTCGTGCGCGGGCAAGGCTCTGTATTGTGGGACGCCTCGGGCAAGCGTTACCTCGACATGTACGCGGGCATCGCGGTCAGCACGCTCGGCCACGCGCACCCAAAGCTGACCGCGGCCATCGCCGAGCAAGCGGGCAAGCTGCTCCACGTCTCGAATTATTTCTATAACGAGCCGAACGTGCGCTTGGCCGAAAAGCTGTGCCGCCTGTCGGGCATGGACCGCGCGTTCTTCTGCAACTCGGGCACGGAGGCCATCGAGGCCACGCTCAAGCTTGCGCGCCGTCACTTCTACGCCAAGGGTCAGCCCGAGCGTCAGCGCATCATCGCGTTCCGCAATTCCTTTCACGGTCGCACGCTCGGCGCGCTCGCCGCGACCGGCCAAGACAAATACAAAGACGGCTTCGGGCCGCTACCCGGCGTCAGCCACGTCGCCTATGGCGATCTGGAAGCCGTACGCCAAGCCATGACCGCGGACGTCGCCGGGATTCTGGTCGAGCCCGTGCAAGGTGAAGGTGGCGTGCTGCCCGCGCCCCCCGGTTTCTTGCGCGGCTTGCGTACGCTGGCAGACAGCCACGGCGTGCTGCTCTTGGCGGACGAAGTGCAAACCGGCATCGGCCGAACCGGCACTTTTCTGGCGTTCCAAGGCGAAGGAGTCGAGGCGGACGTCGTGGCGCTGGCCAAGGCGCTCGGCGGCGGCGTGCCGATCGGCGCCATGGTGTGCAAGAAGTTCCTCGAGGAGGCTCTGCCGCCGGGCAGCCATGGCTCGACCTTCGGCGGCAACCCGCTGGCCTCCGCGGCCGCGCTCGCCGTGCTCGACGTACTGGAGAACGACGGTCTCGTCAGCAACGTCAAGCAACGGGGCGAGGAGCTCAGCGGCCTGCTCGGCAAGGTTGTTGGTAAATTTCCGAAGCTCGTGGAGTGCGCACGCGGCCGCGGCCTCTTGCAAGCCCTAGTGCTGCGCGACGGCGTCGACGCGCGCAAGGTAATGAGCACGATGCAAGAGTCTGGCGTGCTGCTGACCATCGCCGGCGGCCAAGCCCTGCGTTTTTCCCCTCCGCTGATCGTCACCCAATCCGAAATCGAAGAAGCCGTCGGGCGGCTTTCGGACGCGCTGTCGATTTACGGCTAATCCGCGGGAAATATTGGTGGAACTCGCCTCGCCCGCAAACGCGCAGCCGCCGCCGCGTGAAGCGTCGTTGCCGTGCGCGACGTGTGGCAGCCCGGTCGACCCGCTACGCGCGTCGCGTGTGGCATTTCACCGCGAGCGCTTCCGCTACTTCTGCAGCCTTCCCTGCCGCGAGCGCTACGACATGAACGCGACCGGCACACCGCTACCGGTGCCGCGCGAGCACGACGAGCTGCGCGCGCGTTTGCGCGCCGCCGGCTTGACCAATGACTCGCCCTCCAGCCGCGAGCCGCCGATTCAAAGTGCCAAAGCCATCGCTCTGATTGCGCGCACTGACTTGATCGAAGAACGCAGCGCCGGCCCCGAGCACCTGGCCTTCGATTTCGAGAGCGAAGAACCTCCGGTCTCGAGCCCACTCAGCCACGACGACACGGCGCCCAGCGCGGTGGACGTGGGCGGCGTGCTCTTGCTCTTGGCGGTGCTCGGTGCGGTGCTGTCGGTGGCCTTGATCTTGGCCGGTGACTCGCCGCTGGCCGAAGCCGCGCGCTTGACGGTCGCGCTGGTTGCGGCGCTGTCTCTCGCGGCCGAAACGCTGATGGGCGCGCGTCAGCCGACCGAGCTGCATCCGGCCGCGCTCTTGGCCGCGCCGCTCGGCTCTAGCGCTCTCGCCCTCGGGTCACGGCTGTCTTCCGATCCGCACACCGGCACTGCCATCACTCTGGCTTCGGTGATCATCGCCGGCACCGCCGCCAGCGCCGCAGCCATGCGCCGCGCGCGCCGGCCATTCGACAGCGAGCGCGCGCGAATCGCCGCTGACCTCGACAAGGCCGTGCACCGCGTGGTCGGGGACGAGCTGGTGAGCGCACGCGCTGCCGACCTGCGCCCGGGCGAAGAAATCGTGATCGAGAGCGGCGAGCACGTGCCGGTCGACGTGACCATCACCGCGGGCAGCGCCGAGGTACTACCCTGGCTCGGAGCGACCACGCCCGCTACGCGCCGTGAAGGGGATGCGTTGGTCGCCGGAGCTCAAGTCGAAACCGGCCGCCTGCGCGCGGTCGTCGGCTGGGCCGGCAACGATCGCGCGTTCATGCGCCTGACCAACGACCCAAGACGGCGCGCCGACGTGTTCGCGCCTGTGGCGCGCGCAGGTCGGCTCACCGCCGCGCGAGTCGCGCCGTTCATCGCCGGCTTCGCAGCGCTCGCAGCCTATGCGGGCAACGCCGACACCATGCAGATTTTGCTGCTGTCGGTCGGCGTGCTCGGCGCCTTCGCTCAGCCCGGCGTGGCCGAGATCGGCGGCCTGCACGTGACTCGCGGCATTCTCGAATCGCTGCGCCGCGGCATCGTGTTTCGCACTGCGGCTGCGTTCGAACGCGCGGGGTCGGTCACTGCGACCGTGTTCTCGGCGCGTGGCACGCTGCTGCTCGGCGAGCCAGAGGTCGCCAACATCGAAGCCTTCGGGGCGCTTTCGCCCGAACAAGTGTTGGCGCTCGTCTCCGGCGCTGAGAGCGGCGAAAGCCACCCCGTCGCGACCGCGGTGATGCGCGCCGCGCGCGCGCGCAGCGTGCGCCCCGACGGCGTGCGCAGCCCAACCATACAGCCCGGCCTGGGCGTCACCGCGGTGGCCGCCAGCGGGCAGGCGCTCGTGGTCGGCACGCGCGGCCTGATGCTGCGCGAGCGCATCAGCGTGGCGTCCGCCGAAGGCCGTATTACCGATCTCGAAACCATGGGCCGCAGCGTGCTGCTAGTCGCGCTCGGCGGGCGCTTGGTCGGCTTGGTCGGCTTGCAAGACGGCCTGCGTCCAGGCGCACGCGCTGCAGTTCAGCACTTGCTCGACGTCGGCGTCGAGCCGGTGTTGCTCTCCGGCGACGCGCGCGACACCTGTGAAGCCATCGGCCGCGCGCT
>DATCFJ010000846.1:0-5631 GCA_036509605.1 Polyangiaceae bacterium
CATGGCGTCGATCGCGGCGTTTTGGCCCACGAGATCGCCGACGAAGTCCCGCTTGCCTTGGGCGCACTGCGAGCCGGCTGAAGCTCGACACGCGCATCGGGCTTTGCCGCGCTGACAGAGCAAACAGCGTCGATGCCAGATTGACACGCGGCCTGCGGTTTTCGGCACGCGCCAAACTCCGACAAAACCCGCTAAATCGGGCAGATGCGAGCTTGGCACGAGGCTTGCGATGCGTGTCTCCGTGGAGGCCACGATGTCAGAGCCACGACTTGTCGAATCAAAATCCGAATCATTCGCGAACGAGCTCAGGAACAAGCTGCCCGGGTTGTTGCCGGGGCTGAATGCGCGCGCGCTTGCGCTGTGCAAGAAAAGGAGCGAGGCACACGATCTGGTGCAGGACACCGTCCTGCGCGCCTTGTGCTTCGAAGCTGGTTACGAGCGCGATACGAATCTGCGCGGCTGGCTGCAACAGATCCTGTTTAGCGTGTTCATCACGCGCTGTCGTAAATCGACGCGCGAGCGACGCGCCCTGGATGCGCTAGCCAGCGACCCGTGCGCGTGGACTTTGCCCGACGCGCCAGCGTTGCGTCAGTCACTGACGCGCCCCGTAACCCGGGCGCTGGACGCGCTGCCGCGCCAATTCTCAGCGGTGGTGCGGCTAGTCGACTTGGAGGAGCGCAGCTACAAGGACGCGGCCGACGAGCTGTCGGTGCCGGTGGGCACGGTGATGAGTCGGCTGTTTCGCGGCCGTCGTTTGCTGGCCGAAGCCTTGGCCGAGCCCACGGTGCAGCAGGCAGCCTGAGTACGAGCGTAGGCTTGTGTCCTACAGGTTACGGAGCCCCGCGATTGTGCTGAGTGGAACGGCTAGAAATGATAATACTGTAACTCGTGGCACAGCCGCTGATCGGGACCGAAGCGCCTCGCCCTCGGCTCGAGGGCGAACACGCCTCGCGCCTGTCGCGGCTGATTCGCACGCAGCTTGGTTTCGTATGGCGCTTGCTGCGCCGGATCGGTGTCAGCGAGTCTGAGGCGGATGCCGCGTTACAACAAGTCTTCGTCGCCGCCGCCCAGCGGATCGATGACATTCGCTCGGGCAGCGAGCGCTCGTTCTTGTTTAGCACTGCGCTGCACGTCGCGGCGCGCATGCAACGCGAGCCGAGTAGCCAAGTCGCCCTGAGCGACGCTGCGCCCGCGCTCGAGGACCTCGATGATCAGCAGCAGTCGCGGGAAATCTTGGCGGTGCTGTTAGCGCAGATGCCACTCGAGCTGCGCGTGGTGTTCGTCCTCCGCGAGATCGAACAGCTGCCGAGCACGGAGATAGCCACTATCGTCGGCATTCCAGAGTCGACAGTCGCATCACGACTCCAAGAAGCACTTGACGACTTCGCGACTCATCTCGAAACCGGCAGTGACCTCTCAGAATCTTTGATGATCGCCGCTCGTGAGGAGCCGCCGCCGCCCTACGCGCTGTCGCACACGCTGTCCGCGGTCGGGCTGGGCGCCATACAGGTGGACACGAGCGATTCCGAGTCTGCCGCTCTGAGCTCGCCCGGAGCAAGCTCGCAGCGCCCAGAGCGCTGGGCCGCGCCCGGTGCTTTCTACGGCCTGGCGGTGAAGTGGTTGGGCATCGGTTTGGCCGTGGGTCTCACGCTGACCGTCGCGGCCTACGCGTTGTCAGACGTGTTGAACCGACGCTAACCCAGTGGTGGGAACAGCGGCGTGCCGAGGCTCGGCGCTGGCAGCAAGCGAGCTCGAATGGTGTCCGCGGTGCTCGGCAGAAACGGCGTCAACAGCTCGGCGCTGACGAGCAGAACCCGGACCAAATTCGATAAGCAATGCTGAAGCACCCCGGTTGCACGCGCTCGCTGCTCAGGGGTTGCGCCCAAAGCTGTCCGCGCTTTGCCGAGTTGCCACGGTGCATGGCTGTCGACAAAACGATTACCCGCAGCGACCAGCTCGAAGATGGAGCGCAGCGCGTCGTGCAGGGCGAAGCTCCGGACGGCCGCGTCGACGGCCGTTCGGGCGTGCGCAGCCGCTTCGCACAGTCCCAGATCGAGCGCAATTTCGGGATCGATTTGCACTTCGTGCTGCACGCACAGCGCGCACACGCGTTGCAACAGATTGCCAAGCTTGCCGGCGAGCTCGGCGCTGTACGCGGCTTGCAGCAGGTCTTCGCGAAAGTCGCTGTCCTTCGTGGTGTGCAGGTGGCAGAGGAGGTAGTAGCGCACGGCGTCCACGCCATATTTGCCGACGAGCCGAAACGGGTCAACTGCGTTGCCTAGAGACTTGCCGAGCTTCTGGCCGTGACTCGTGACGAAACCGTGCGCGCGAATTGAGGTCGGAAGCTTCAGCCCCGCGCTGAGCAAGATGGCGGGCCAGTACACGGCGTGGAAGCGCAAGATGTCCTTGCCAATCACGTGCCAGCGTTCGCTCGCATTTTGCCAATAGTGGGTGAATGCGTCGCTCTCCGGGAAGCCGAGCACTGACAGGTAGTTGGCCAGCGCGTCGAACCAGACGTACACGATTTGCGCGTCATCGCCCGGAACCGGAACGCCCCAACCCTTGGCGCGCGCGCGACTGCGCGAAATGCTGAAGTCCTCGAGCCCGCCGGCGACGAATTGACGGACCTCGTTTTTGCGCTCAATGGGCAGTATTTGCAGCTCGTCCTTAGCGATTGCCGCCTGGATTGCCGCGCCGTACCGGGACAGCCGGAAGAACCAATTCTCTTCTTCCAAAACCTCGAGCGGCTCAGGGTGCGCGGGGCAGGCGCCAGCGACCGTATCACTTTCGCGAAGGAAGGACTCGCAGCCGACACAGTACAATCCGCGGTAAGCCTTGCGGTACACATCACCGTTGGCCGCGCAACGCTCCCACAGCGCGTGCACTGCGGGTACATGACGCGGGTCGCTGGCGGTGTGAATGAAGTCGTCGTGGCTGACGTGCAGCACCTCGGCTAGGTGCCGAAACTCAGCGCCGTTGCGCGCGACGAGCTCCGCTGGAGTTGTGTTGCTGAGCGCGGCGGCGCGCACGTTCTTCAAGCTGTTGTCGTCCGTTCCGCTACAGAAGCGAAGATCGCGGCCGAGCGCTCGCTGATAGCGCGCGACCGCGTCGCTTTGTACGAGCTCCAGGGCATGGCCTAGGTGGGGTTCGGCGTTTACGTATGGAATCGCGGAAGTGATAAAAATGGGCGGCACAGTGTTCATGGCGAACCTGCTCTTTCTCGGTATTTTCGGCAAATGATGACGCTTTTACGCGCCGCCCCGAGGCCGCCCTGCACTGCTCCACAAAGCAAAACGGGCCGCTCTGAGGCGGCCCGTTCGTGGCTTGCGATCTCAAAGACCGGTCAGCACATTGAACGCATGGTCGCGCTGCAGCAGCTAGAGAAGCTACGCATCTGCATGACCATGCACATTCCAAGATCGCTGAAAGCCATCTGTGACCTCGCTCAAACTATGAACGACCAGATCGCGCGCGTCAAGAACAAGAACTAGAGCAGCTCGACCGTGCCGGATAAGATGGCGTGAACGCTACCCGCGTCGTCTTCCAAGAGCAGGCGGCCCTGTTCGTCGAGCCCGCACCCGATTCCGACTTGGTCGTCCACGCGAACGCGTTTTCCGCGCAGCGCGTCGACCGCGTTGAGCTCGCTCAAGATGCCCGCGACGCCCGTGCGCTGATACGCATCCAAACGCGTGGAGATCGCCTGCAAGACGTCGTGCAGCAGCGGTTCGCGCTCCAGCCGAGCCGAACCGAGCAGCGCCAAGGACGTCGCGCTTGCCGTAATTTCCGGCGGGAATTCGCGGCTCGCGACGTTCAGCCCGATGCCGACGACGACCGCTTGCAAGCGGTCGCCTTGGAGCTGCGACTCGACGAGTATGCCGGCAAGCTTCTTGCCGTTGACCAGCAGGTCATTGGGCCACTTGATATCCGCGCTTTCGGCGATGCGCTGGCTGACTGCGTCGCGCAGCGCGAGCCCGATGGCTAGGGTCAGCGCGCTGGTTTGCGGCAACTCGAGCTTGGGTCGCAAGAGGACAGAAAACAGTAGACCTGCACCGGGGGCTGCCAGCCACGAGTGACCTCGCCGTCCGCGCCCGGCGGTTTGCTCGTCTGCCACGAACACCGACCCGTGTGGAGCGCCGGTTCGCGCAGCGAGCAGGGCGTCATCGTTGGTAGAGCCCGTGACGGGCTTGTACATCAGCGGCCGACCGAGCTTCGGTTTCTGCTCTCGAGCGCGCACGCGAAAGCTTTCGGCGTCGAAGGGCATCAGATGCTCTCGATGTCGAGACCGATGTCGGCCGCCGGTGCCGAGTGGGTGAGCGCACCGATGCTGATTACGTCTACGCCTGCGCTAGCGAGCTTTGCGATGCGTTCCAGGGTAATTCCGCCGGAAACCTCGACCAACGCCCGGCCATGGGCGTGCTCGACGGCGATTGCGATCTCGTTTTCGGCGAAGTTGTCGAGCATCACCACGTCGGCTCCGGCGTCCAGCGCTTCGTCCAGCATTGCCAGCGACTCGACCTCTATCTCGATGCGGCTCGAGTGTGGTGCATTCTTGTACGCGCGCTCGACGGCCTCGCGCACGCCGCCGGCAGCCACGATATGGTTATCTTTGATCAACACCGCGGAGCCCAAGTTGTCTCGGTGGTTGTGCCCGCCACCGCAGCGCACCGCGTAGCGTTCCAAGAAGCGCAGTCCAGGGGTGGTCTTGCGCGTGTCGACGATGCGCGTCACTGAGGCTCTGGGTAGCGCGTCGACGAAACGACGCGTCATTGTCGCGGTGCCGCTCATGCGCTGCGCGAAGTTCAGCGCGGTGCGTTCGGCCATGAGCAGCGAGCGTGTGGCGCCCTCCGCGATCCACAACACGTCGTTTGGCTTGGCGCGCTCGCCGTCCGCGATGCGACGTTCGACGCGTACGCCCGGATCGACGCGGTAGAACACGCGCGCGAACACGTCTCCGCCGCACACGGTGAGCGGCGAGTGAGCAACGGCGCGCGCAATAGCGCGGTCGTTCACGGCCACCGTGGCTTCGGTCGTGACGTCGCCCCCGGCCAAATCCTCGTTCAGCGCGAGATCGACGAGCTGGTCGATGAGGTAGGAGGGGGTCACCGCGAAAAACCGTAACTCTGGCTGAGATACGAAGCAAAGAGGTTGCACAATGCGTGGAATACGAGACCTGCGCCGACTCCGCGTGTGCGCGAGCGCAGCCAGCCGAAGACCAGCGCCGGGAAAAACACCGCCAAGCGACCGGCGTTGAACTCGGTGCATAGATGCCCTGCGGCGAACAGCGCGCTGGTCACGAGAATGCTCGGACCGAGCTCGGCTCCGAGCACCCGCACGCGCGGCCGCCAGGCTTCGTCGAGCGCCGACTGCAAGTAGCCGCGATAGAACGCCTCCTCGGGCAACGCGATGACCAAGAGCTGACCCAAAAGATCACTGCCCAAAGTCGCCAGCCGCGGCGCGTGAAACGGCGTGCGGATGTGCCACCACCACACGAAGCCAAGCCAGAAGGGCGGCAAGAGCACCGCCGCCAAGCCAAGTGCCCACAGCGCGGCCGTCGCCGACTCGCGAGCTATGCGCTTGGCCGACAGCGGCTCCGGCTCGAAAAGCCCGCCAAACGACAGCCCGTAGCGGGCG